>NZ_VMMJ01000034.1:0-255 GCF_013277145.1 Streptococcus sp. 3705
TGGGAGTTAACGGGATCGAACCGCTGACCCTCTGCTTGTAAGGCAGATGCTCTCCCAGCTGAGCTAAACTCCCTAGAGCTAAGTGACTTCCATATCTCACAGGGGGCAACCCCCAACTACTTCCGGCGTTCTAGGGCTTAACTTCTGTGTTCGGCATGGGTACAGGTGTATCTCCTAGGCTATCGTCACTTAACTCTGAGTAATACCTACTCAAAATTGAATATCTATTCAAACCAAGAAAACCGTTCGCTTTCA
>NZ_VMMJ01000035.1:0-633 GCF_013277145.1 Streptococcus sp. 3705
CTCTCAAGCGACAACTATATTAGTATATCACAGTCGCTTTCGCTTGTCAACACTTTTTTGAAATTTTTTTAAAACTTTTTTCATCAAGTGTTTCAACTGCAACATACCATAGTCCGTACGGGATTCGAACCCGTGTTACCGCCGTGAAAAGGCGGTGTCTTAACCCCTTGACCAACGGACCAGAGTTGTTATTTTCAACTCTTACTATTATACAGGCTTTTTCTGACTTGTCAACTACTTTTTTAAACTTTTTTTACTTTTTTGCATGACGGTAACTTCTCAAAGTAACTTCCACTCGCCTGACCAAAGTGGAAATTAGTCTAAAACGGATTTTTATGGTGGAATTAAGTGTGAGACGTTTGAGTTAGAAATGAGGTCTACTATGACAAAACATAAACATCTTACCCTTTCCGACCGTAATGATATCCAATTAGGTTTAGAGCGCGGTGAAACATTCAAAGCTATTGGACAATCCATTCTAAAAGACCCAACTACTGTTTCCAAAGAGGTCAAACGAAACAGACAAGTCCGAGAGTCTACAGACCATAACCTTCCTTGTCCTTTACTAGACAAAGCTACCTTTGTCTGTAACGGCTGCCCTAAAAAAAGACAAAATTGTGGCTATAAGAAGAT
>NZ_VMMJ01000036.1:0-24638 GCF_013277145.1 Streptococcus sp. 3705
CTGTTTCATTTCCTTTAGTTGAAGCGTCGACCAATTCGTATACTTTTCCTTCTGGAGTAGTGATACGATTTGGTTTCATGTCGTTATCTGCAGTGTTGTAGTCTGAATTTGGTTTACCGTCTTTTGTATCAACAGCGTCCACTTGAATAGTGTTACCTTTTTCATCAGTGTAGTGAACTACTACTTGTCCTGCTTTTTCATAAACGTAAGTTACTTCTGTAGTTCCTTCTACAACAGAACCTTCTTCTGCTGGTGAAGTTTTGGGAACACCATTTACTGTAGTTTTTGTTTTAGTCTCGTCTAAATAGTAAACAGAACCATTTGCTTCCAATTTTTGAGGCTTTTCAGTATCATTTTCTTTAGTATTATATGTAACGTTTTCTGTATTTTTGCTTGTATTAACAACTACTTCTTGATTATTCGCATCAAGATAGTAAGTTTTTGTTTCAACTTCTACTACCGCATCAACAGTATCCTTATATGAATCTTTAAGAGTTGTCCC
This sequence comes from Streptococcus sp. 3705, assembly GCF_013277145.1. Lineage (GTDB taxonomy): Bacteria > Bacillota > Bacilli > Lactobacillales > Streptococcaceae > Streptococcus. The sequence goes on from NZ_VMMJ01000036.1 coordinate 503, forward strand.
GTCTTCTGTTTGATAATGAACAGTAACCGAGCCTTTCTTTTCGACTCTACTCGTTTTTTCAGGACTATAAGTATAGGTGATCGTAGTATGACCACTACCTAAACGATAAGCACGCAGCGGTGTATAGGCTGTACGATAGTTATACGTCTCACGAGCAACGCCTTCAACGACCATATTATCGAAGTAGAGTACATTGTCTTCGGCATATCCATCCGTAAGACGGATATTTTTATCGGCATCGAATGCTACATCAGTAGCCGGTCTATTTTCTGAGTCTAAGGTCCCTCCTTTTTTGATTTCTTCATCTATGCCTTCAATTCCAGATTGCTGGACATATGAAAAGGCAAGGTATCTTTTCAAATTCCCTTCTGTATTTTCCAAACCTTTTGCTTGGATATAGGCTAAATAGCCTTTTAAAAATTCTCTACTTTTCTCATGACTGAGACGATCGGGATTGTCTTTGTAAACATTAATTGCCTCATAAAGCTCATGCAAACTAGATATATTATTATTTGGGGTAGGTAAGTTGAAGACATATGTAAAATTCACACTACTATGACTAGCGGTTACAAAGGTATTTTTTTCTAATACGAAGACATAATCTCCTTCCTTGACACCACCATCTTTAGCGATATTGTCAGAAGTATATTCTTTAGCCGTAGCTTCTCCTGCCTTAAAGGTGTCCTCTAACCATTTATCAGAGCTAGTAGCTGGCGTGTTGGCTACTACATATTTGCCGTAAGTCCCCTTACCAGTTTCTTCGACAATCCAAGTACGACCTCCTGGTTTAACCCCACTGTGGTTAATTTTCCCATCATTTTGAATAAGACCTTCAGAAGTTAGTTTTGCAGTCACAGTTCCAAGAGTAGAGTCAGAGTATACCCCTCCTCCATCACCGGTAATTTCTACAGCTGGATCCCCGATTTTATGATAGGTAGTATTATTTTTTTCAATAGTATCTTTTCCTACGGCACCGTGCTCTTTTGCCTTGGTTAAATCAGTATCGGTAATTTCGTTACCTTTTAATGATTTGAAGACTTTCCCATATTGTCCGTATACTTCATAATCTACCGAAATTTCTTTTTCAAAGCCTGCATCTTGATTTTGATTTTCTTCTAAAACAGTTCCATCAGTTGATACATATTTGTAGTCTACCTTACCTGTTTTAGTAATTTTATCTGTACCTGTTTCATTCGGTTTTGGATTAGGATCAAAATCTTTTGAATCATACTCATAATCACTACTCTCAATTTTCACATGTGCTGTATCTACTTTGATAGAACCCTTGCTATTTGATATAGTAGTAGTTCCATCTTTGTTATCGATAATAGCAGCTTCTACAGACTGAGTGTTGACAGACAAAGCGATAGCAGCACCCATAATGAGTCCGAGAGTACCTATTTTTACTGAGTCTGAACGACCGTTTTTTAATTTACGAATGGAAAAAATTTCCTTTTTATTTGACAAAATATCAAGCCTCCATATATATATATATATATATATATCAACCTAGTAACTTATTGAGAAAGAAATCTAAATTGTTGATTTTAGTATATCATTTTGTTCATAATTAGACAACTTTGACGTACAAAATATTTTATCTCTTCTGTATATTACTTCCACTAACTTCTAATATCAGAAAGAGGATTGTTAAATCATTTATCGCATTGTTAAGAATTTAGAAAATCTGTGCATTATAAAAAAATAAAACACATCGTATCAAGGTTTACTAGACATGATATTATGCGTCTTTATCATTTGTTATACTTCTACTCAGACTCCTGAGCTATTTACATCCACCCTGAGGGAATCGAACCCCCATCTCAAGAACCGGAATCTTACGTGATATCCATTACACTAAGGGTGGAAACTTGTTTTATTATAACAGAAATTTGCTCTAATAACAAGTTTTTTTCTAGCCGGATAGCCCGTCTTAGTGGGAAGCATCCCCATTCCAAATAGAGTTTTTCACGATAACATAATCAACATGTTTAAGGTCAGCAACCTGACGTCCACCTGCATAGGAAATAGCACTTTGAAGGTCTTGTTCCATCTCAGTTAAAGTGTCTTGCAAATGACCTTTTGCAGGAAGCAAGATGCGTTTGCCCTCCACATTTTTGTAAGCACCTTTTTGATATTGTGAAGCTGAACCATAGTACTCTTTGAACTGTTCACCATCAACTTCAATCGTTTTCCCTGGACTTTCGATATGTCCTGCAAAGAGGGAACCAATCATGACCATGCTGGCACCGAAGCGGATAGACTTGGCAATATCACCGTGAGTACGAATTCCTCCATCAGCGATAATCGGTTTACGCGCAGCCTTAGCACACCAGCGTAGAGCAGCCAACTGCCAACCACCTGTACCAAAACCAGTCTTGACCTTGGTGATACAAACCTTACCAGGACCGATACCAACCTTAGTAGCATCCGCACCAGCATTTTCTAATTCTCGCACAGCTTCTGGTGTTCCCACATTTCCAGCAATGACAAAAGTATCTGGCAATTCTTTCTTGATATGTTGAATCATAGAAATCACACTATCTGCATGACCATGAGCGATATCAATCGTGATGTATTCCGGAGCATCAGCCTTGAGCTGGCTAACGAAATCATACTCATAGTCCTTAACACCAACAGATATAGAAGCAATAAGCCCTTGTTCATGCATGCGCTTAATAAAAGGAATACGTCCTGCCTCATCAAAACGATGCATAATATAGAAGTAACCCCCTTTAGCTAGTTGCTCTGCTACATTTTCATCCAAAATCGTCTGCATATTAGCTGGCACAACAGGTAGTTTAAAGGTGTGATTTCCTAGAGTGACACTTGTATCCGCTTCTGCACGGCTTTTAATGACGCATTTATTTGGAATCAATTGAATATCTTCGTAATCAAAAATTGGAAATTCATTTAACATATCGATGTCTCGTTTCTTTTGTAATAACCTACCTATGCTTGCGCATCTCTACGTCTTTTCCGACGTTTCCTTAATTCATTATAAAACAAAGTACATTTTTTGTCAAATAATTTTATAATTTAAATTATATTGTTCGGATTTTACTTGCATTAAAAACAAAAGAAAGAGGAGAGATTATTTTCTCTCCATTTCTCCTCTATCCTAATAATACTCTCCCTGACGGTAGTCCCATGAGTTAAAGGTATCTGACAGGTGCATCATGATTTTATCAATGTCAAGTCCTTTGCGGATCACAACTGGAGCTGGTGAAGTTGAACGTGCTCCTCCTTGTTCTGGGATGAGTTTTCCGTCCTTATCGACCATAGAGACCATCACGCCTTGCTCGTAGCGAGTTTCAATCGTTTTGTCAGGTTGGATGGATGCCACGTAGTCATCTGCCTCGATAACAAGGTCCACTGCCCCTTCGATGCGTTCTCCGATACCTTCTACCTTACCTCGGTTTCCTTTTCCAGATGGGTTTGCTGATGAGGCGTAGACCATCTTGCCCTCTTCCCAAAGTTTGGCAGCCAATTGTTCACCAGCTTTCCCAAATTTGATAACGAAACAGCTAGTACCACGCACGTCAGTCATCAGTTCTTCACGGCCATCACCGTATGCTTTGAGTTTTTCAAAAGCTTCTGGTTTCCAAGGAAGGATACAACCAAGAAGAATATCTTCATCCCAATGTCTTTGGTAAAAGGTTTCAATTTCTGGGTTGAGTTGTGCTAAAGCGCGAAGCTCATCCATGCTACCACAGAGAACAACACCTGGTTTGTTACGGTTACGTTCTTTGGCTGCGAACTTACGCTCAAGTCCTGCCTTGTCACTAGTCATGATGATGTAACCAACTTTGGTAGGGCAAACGATACATCCGCCCTCACCTTTTAAAATGTCATAGCCTTCTTGTGAAAGTGTTCCCTTCCATTGAATGTGTTTTGTCATAGTTCTATTTCCTTTTCTATTTTTCTTCTAATCCTGCCAGTAGGTTGGTCGTTGTTTTTCATAGGCATCAATCAAATCTTCATACTGCAAAGTAATACCGATATCATCCAAACCATTTAAGAGTTTGTGTTTCCATTCGCTATCGATTTCGAAAGTGAATTCTCCAACTGGTGAGATGATTTTTTGTTGCTCTAAGTCCACAGTTACCTGATCAGTCGGTTGTAGCTGGGCCAGTTTCTCTCTAACCTCTCTGGGCTGAACAATAGGCAACATGCCATTATTGAGTTCATTATTGTAATGAATATCCCCAAAAGACCCTGCTATCACGACTTTAAAACCATAGTCCGCTAGAGCCCAAGCTGCATGCTCCCTCGAAGACCCTGCCCCAAAGTTATCTCCTGAGATGAGAATACTGGCTTTCCGATATTCAAGTCGGTTAAAGACAAAGTCTGGGTCCTCGGTGTACTTGTCATCCAGATAACGCCAAGCATACATGAGATACTTACCAAAACCTTTTTTATCAATCAACTTAAGAAACTGCTTGGGAAGGATTTGGTCAGTGTCGATGTTATCATTCATAAGAGGAACAGTCGTTCCCGTATAAACTGTAAATTTCTCCATATCCTCTCCTTACTGGGCCTCTGGCATCTGTCGAACATCTACGAAACGCCCTGCGATAGCTGCCGCAGCTGCCATGGCTGGACTGCAGAGATGGGTCTTAGCGCCAAATCCCTGTCTATCTTCAAAGTTGCGATTGCTGGTTGAGGCGCAATGAACGCCATCAGGTACCTTGTCAGGATTCATCCCTAGGCACATAGAGCAACCTGGGTCTCTCCACTCAAAGCCAGCATCTAGAAAGACCTTGTCCAAGCCCAACTTCTCAGCAGCTCTTTTGACAGGACGAGAGCCAGGTACCACGATTGCTGTTAGATTGGGAGCAATTTTCTTCCCTTTGACAAATCTAGCAGCCAGCTGTAAATCGCTGAGACGAGCATTGGTACATGAACCGATAAAGATATATCCTAGTTCAATATCAGCTGGCTTTTGACCAGGCTCCAAGTTCATGTAATTGTAGGCGCGCTCATCATTCATATCTTTAATTTCTGGGAAGCTACTGTCGAAGTCAACCCCCATAGCAGGATTGGTTCCCCAGGTCACCATAGGAGCCAAGTCTGAGACATCCATCCGGATAACCTTATCGTAAACGGCATCATCATCACTGACAATAGTTTTCCAATCCGCCACAGCCTCTTCGAAGTCCTCTGGAACACATTCTCGTCCTTTTAGATAGTCATAGGTGGTTTGATCTGGATTCATGATTCCCATCTTAGAGCCAAACTCAATAGACATATTGCAGATAGTCATTCGCTCTTCCATGCTCAGTGCCTCAATAGCTTGTCCACGATATTCCACGACATAACCAACACCACAAGCAACGCCGTACTTGGCAATCAAGGCTAAAATGAAATCTTTGGAATAAACTCCTTTTTGAGGAACACCAGAGAATTCTACCAACATTTTCTTGGGTTTGACCTGCCAGAGGGTCTGGGTAGCAAAGACATGCTCGACCTCACTAGTTCCAATCCCAAAAGCGATAGCTCCGAAAGCTCCGTGGGTTGCTGTATGGCTGTCTCCACAGACGATGAATTTTCCTGGTTGAGTCCGTCCTGTTTCAGGTCCAACCATATGAACGATTCCTTGCTTTTCGGAACCATGGGCCGCATGTTCGATCCCAAACTCCTCAACATTTTCAGCCAGTTTATCAATTTGAGCCTTAGAAATTACATCTCGAATATCGTAGATATTGACCGTCGGGACGTTGTGGTCAAAGGTTCCAAATGTCAAGTCTGGTCGTCTCAATCTGCGTCCTGCATCTCTTAATCCTTGAAAAGCCTGAGGACTGGTCACCTCGTGGATATAGTGCTGGTCCACATACATGAGTTGGGGCTGCCCCTCTTCTCCTGTGATGACATGGCGGTCCCATAATTTATCAAAAATCGATTTTCCTGCCATCCATTACCTCCAAATAACATATAAAGCTACTAGTGTAGTCACCATCCCAAGAAACCAAACCGTTTTAAAGTACCATTTTCGAGTCTTGTGGTGAAAAATGATTCCTGCTAGCCAGGCACCAAAACCACCACAAGTAAAAGCTAAAATGAGTAAGATTTTCCCTGGGATGCGCCAAACTCTTCTCCTTGCCTTAGATTTGTCAATGCCATAAATCAAGAAAACCATGACATTCCAAATCAAAAGGACTAGAGTAATTCTTTCGTCTAACTTCATAACCTTGCAATAATAGCTTCTGTCATTTCCTTAGTCGAAGCCTGTCCACCTATATCTCTTGTTAAAATGCCAGCCGCTAAACTAGCTTCAACAGCACGCTCAATACGCTCTGCATCCTCATAACGACCAAAACTATCTCTCAACATCATGGCCACTGATAAAATCATGGAGATAGGATTTGCAATGCCTTGACCAGCAATATCAGGTGCTGAACCGTGAATAGGTTCATAGAGACTTGGTCCATTTTCAGAATGACTGGCTGATGGCATAACTCCAAGTGTGCCAGATAGAACGCTTGATTCATCCGAGAGAATATCTCCAAAAAGATTCTCCGTCACGATGACATCAAACTTAGCAGGATTGGTAATCATGAGCATGGCAGCTGAGTCCACCAGCTGGTGTTCCAAGGTCACATCTGGGAAATCCTGTGCGACATCCTCAGCCACTCTTCTCCAGAGTTTTGATGTTGCCAACACATTTTGCTTATCGATGCTAGTAACGATTTTTCTCCGACTTCTTGCAATTTCAAAGGCTTTATGAATAATTCTATCCACTTCCTCATAGCTGTAGTCGTTGATATCACGCGCTTTTCGCTCTTCAAGGATATGATCTCCAAAGTAAATCCCGCCTGTCAACTCCCGTACCACGATAAAGTCTACACCTGAAATTCGTTCTGGTTTAAGAGGTGACAAATGCTTAAGACTGTCAAAGATTTTTACAGGGCGTATATTGGCATAGAGATTGAGTTCCTTACGGAGAGCCAGCAAGCCTTGTTCAGGGCGAATCGCTGCTCCATCATACTGAGGACTACCGATAGCCGCTAAGAGAATGGCATCTGCTTCACGACATACCTTGAGGGTTTCATCAGGTAAGGGATGGCCCGCTGCATCAATACCTGCACCTCCGAAGGGGCGTCTGTCAATCTCATAGTCAAAACCTGTTTTTTCAGCTAGAGCCTCCAGAACTTCTAAACCAGCCTCCATGATTTCTGGGCCAATTCCGTCCCCTGCTAGAGCTACTATTTTCTTTTTCATAGCCTTCTCCTTTACACACTAGGCATATCACGATAGGAAACGCTACGTCCCATCTCACCTGCATTCTCTTTTTGAACAAAAGTATTAGCATTGATATAGGCAATAGCAGAAGCCTTCAACACATCGAAATCAAGACCTGATGCATTAAAAATAGTTTCTGTATCTCTATTTTCAACAGTGACCAAGACCCGAGCTTGGGCATCGATTCCATCTGTTACCGCATCGATAGTGTAGGACACCAAGCGAACAGGTTGATTAAAGAACTTGTCGATAGCGTTAAAGATCGCTTCAACGGAACCTTGACCTGTCGCATTAAATTCGACCTTCTCACCATCCATATTGGCTAGGCTAACGAGCGCTTCGATGTCATTATCTGCATGGGTTTGCAGTTGTAAATCATCAAAGTGGAAGCCTTCTGGGTTTTCAACCATTGTTCCAGCTACCAAAGCTCGAATATCTGCATCTGTGATTTCTTGTTTCTTGTCGGCCAGTGCCTTGAACTTGGCGAAGAGTGGTTTGATGTCCTCTTCTGTATAATCTAGGGCCAGTTCTCTTAGTTTTTCAACAAAGGCATGGCGACCAGACAATTTACCAAGCGGAAGACTATTACTCTTAACCCCGACCAATTCAGGTGTGATGATCTCATAAGTGAGAGGATTTTTAAGGACTCCATCTTGGTGAATACCAGACTCGTGGGAGAAGGCATTACCACCAACGACGGCCTTGTTTTTAGGAACTGGGATACCTGAGAAGCGAGAAACCATTTCTGACGTATTGATGGTCTCATTTAGGACAATGCTTGTCTCTGCTTGATAGTAATTTTGGCGAATATTGAGGGCAACTGCAATTTCTTCCAAAGCAGCATTCCCAGCTCGCTCCCCAATACCGTTAATAGTTCCCTCTACTCGTCCTGCCCCATTCTTGACAGCAGCAAGGCTATTAGCCACTGCCATTCCGAGGTCATCGTGACAGTGAGGAGAATAGATAATCTGACGGTCTGTTTGTACATTGTCAATCAGGTGTTTGAAGATAGCACCATACTCTTCTGGCGTGGTAAATCCTACCGTATCAGGAATATTGATATAAGTCGCACCTGCATCTACAGCTGTTTGAACAACTTGCAGGAGGAAATCCAACTCGGTTCTAGTCGCATCTTCAGGCGAGAACTCGACCATTTCAAACTTAGAACGGGCATAGGAAACATGCTCCTTAATAGCCTCTAAAATCTCTTTCTTGCTCTTATTGAGCTTATACTTTCGGTGAATCGGACTGGTAGCGATAAAGACGTGAACCTGTGGATACTTGGCGTCCTTGAGTGCCTCATAGCAAGCATCAATATCAGACTTGACAGAGCGGGCCAGACCAGTTACCGCTGTTGTCTTCAAGACTTTGGCGATCTCCTGAACTGCTGTGAATGAATCTGGACTAGCAGCTGGGAAACCAGCTTCAATGGCTGAAATGCCCCATTTCTCCAGCTGCCTTGCAATGGCAATTTTTTCCTTGATTGAAAAATTAACACCGGGTGTCTGCTCTCCATCCCGAAGGCTAGTATCTAGAAATTCAACTGTTCTCATAAGATTTCCCCTTTTCCAAATGTGGTTTTAAAAAAACATCTCGCTAGGAATTCCAAGCGAGATGTTGATTTACTCCCGCTTGGTAAGCCAAACAGGACTAATGCTTTTTGCACTAGCCCGAGTACCTCAACAACAAAGCAAATTGATTAAACTTAGCTGTTTTCATGTTTGACTTTCTCCTTCGTTTGATATCTTGTTTAGTATTTTAGCATAGGCAAAAGCGCTTGTCAAGAAAAAATCCAATATTTTCTGAAAATTTCTTCAGTAGAGAATATTTTGCTAATTGAAAGTTATTGAAAGAATCTTGAAATGTTTCATTTTTTAGAAGTTAAATTCCAACTTCTTTCTATCAATTCCAGTACTTCTTCATCTACCAAAGTATCATCAAGCACCACACTAATCCAGTAATGCTTGTTCATATGAAAAGCTGGATAAATGCCCTTTTTTGAAAGTAAATCAGCTACTTGGTCATGTTTGAGATTGACTGCTTCCACTTGCCCTTCTCTACCCTTTTCCAGCTTATCCCAAGAGATTTTCATCAAGACGGCATACCACTTTTGATTGCCTTCATGCCTTAACACTGCCGTATCAGGCGATTTCTCCCACAGATATTCCAGCTGATTACCATACTTTTCCTGAATTTGAGTCATAATTCGCTTAGTCTGAGGACAGATAAAATCTTGCACATCAAAACAAGCCTTCCGAATCTGGTAAAGAATCTCCAGACAAGCCTCACGGACATTTCCGACAAAAGACCCTCTCATGCTTTCCATATGAACTTGAGGATAGAGATCTCCTGTTTCCTGATCAAAGACTTGAAAGCTCACATTATCAGCAGTGATGGATACAATCATGAAAAAGTCACCATCTAAAATCTGGCAACTATAGGTCCAGACTCCACTATTTTCTACAAAACCATAAGCATGAGCCTTTTCCTGATTAAATTGATAGGATTTAAAAATTTCAAACATAAGTGAAAACTGCTACCAAAAGCTAGCAGTTCCTTTCTATTTTTTAAAAGACAACCTTAGTTCCATGTAATTGTGTCACGCCCAGCTGGTCGATAAAGGTTTGACGGTTGTCCATGTCAATCCCTCCACCTGGTAAAATTTCAATCTTACCTTTAGCGTGCTCCAAAATTCTGTGATAATGAGCAAAACGTTTGTCTAGCGAGTCACCAGATACTCCAGCACGAGTTAAGATACGGGTGACACCAGCTTGGCTGAGCCAGTCAATAGCTTCTAACTGGTCTTCTTCGCTCAATTCATCAAAGGCCATATGAAAGACAATTTCCATTCCTTTTGATGCAGCAATTAGCTTCTCAAGATTAGCTTTATCCAGCTTTTTATCAGCAGTTAAAGCCCCAAATACAACTCCTTGACTTCCAGCCTGAGCAGTCAACCGAATGTCTTCTAGCATGATAGCAATTTCTAGGTCATTGTAGACAAAGTCGCCACCACGTGGACGAATCATAGTCATGATGGTCGTATCGTAGTTAGTTGCCAATTTAACCGCTGCCTTGGTCACTCCATAGCTTGGTGTTGTTCCTCCCACTGCTAGATTATCACAGAGTTCAATTCGACGAGCTCCAGCCTGCATCGCTTTTTCAAGCAAGGTCACATTTTCAGCACAAAATTCGTAAATCATTTGATTCTCCTTGAAGATTACTTTAAATTCATTATATCATATTGTTGTGAATATGCTTTCATTTTTATCAAGGCAAATAACTACTATTTAACTATTCTTTGTCTGGAATGACCTTGAAGAGATAATAAGTGATAAAGATGGTCAAGGCTCCCAGACCGATTTTGACTGGTAAGAGAGGGGCAAAATAAATGGAAATTCCCATCAAGATGTAGATGGATACGATGATTTTTTTCTTACGTTCACGCGCAATAGACTTTGTTTCTCGAAAATCAGCTACATAGCTCTGATAGAGCTTGGTATGATAAAGCCAATCTTCGAAGCGCTTGGAACTTCTGGAGAAACAAGCAATAGACAACAAAAGGAAAGGCGTTGTCGGCAACAAGGGTAAGACAACCCCAACAATAGCCAAGGCTAGTGATAAAAAACCAATTATCAGATAGATAAGACGCATAACTTCTCCTAGTTAAAATAATCTTCTTCTAGTTTCGCATAAAATGATGAATTTTGTCAAGTTCTAACCAAAAGAGCCTGAAATTCACTTTCAGGACTCTCTTCTTATTTAATCTTTTCTTCCTCGTAGTCACCCTTGCTACAAACAATCTGCTTGCCACCACCACGGACTTTTTTCTCCATGAGGAAATTGCCACATTTTGGACAGTCACGACCAACAGGCTTGTCCCAAGAAGTAAATTCACAGTCTGGATAGCGATTGCAACCATAGAAAAGGCGATTGCGTTTGGTTTTACGCTCAATGATTTGTCCCTGATGACAACTTGGACACTCAACACCAATCTCTTTCACGATTGCTTGGGTATGACGGCAATCTGGGAAATTGCTGCAAGCGTAGAACTTCCCAAAACGACCAAGTTTAATGACCATTGGACTGCCACACACTTCACAATCAAATCCAGCTGGTTCATCCTTGATTTGGATTTTTTCCATTTCTTCTTCAGCCTTGGCGACTTCTTTAGAAAATGGTTTGTAAAAGGCATCAATGACACGTTGCCACTGCTCTTTTCCGACTTCGACGTCATCCAGTTTACCTTCCATTTCAGCTGTAAAGGTCACGTTTACGATATCTGGGAAATATTCAACGATGAGCTTGTTAACAATTTCTCCCAACTCTGTCGGTTCAAAACGTTTGGCTACAAGGCGAACATAGTAACGTTTCTGAATAGTTTCAATGGTTGGTGCGTAGGTGGATGGACGTCCAACCCCATTTTCCTCCAAGGTCTTGATAAGGGTCGCTTCAGAATAGCGAGCAGGCGGTTGAGTGAAATGTTGCTCTGGTTTGCTATTAACCTGCTTAACCACATCTCCAACAGCCATATCTGGTAACATCTTATTCTTATCAGAATCATTATAAATGGCAAGATAACCATCAAACTTAACCTGACTACCATTGGCAGCAAATTGAACTCCATTTTGAGACAATTTAATGGCCATAGTATCAAAGACAGCAGCTGTCATCTGACTCGCTACAAAACGATTCCAAATAAGAGTATAAAGCTTGAGCTGATCCTTATCCAGATACTTAGCAATGCTTTCAGGTGTATTAAAGACACTAGACGGACGAATAGCCTCGTGGGCATCCTGAGCACCTGATGCATTTTTGACCTTGCTACCATGCTTAGAATACTTGCTACCAAAACGGTCCGTAATGAAACTTGCTGCTTCGTTCTGTGCCACTGGACTGATACGAGTCGAATCGGTACGCATATAGGTAATCAAGCCTTGCACACCAGAACCGATATTGATCCCTTCATAGAGCTGTTGGGCAACCATCATGGTCTTTCGAGTACGGAAGTTAATTTTATTGGCAGCATCCATCTGCATAGATGAAGTAGTATAGGGTAATGGAGCATTGCGCTTGCGCTCTTTCTTATCTACCTGATCCACTGAAAAGTCTTTACTAGTCAGACGAGACATAACTTCCTTGACCTCGTCATTGCTAGTCAGTTTCAGTTTTTTGCCATCTATCCCATAGAAGGAAGCCTGAAATTGCTTGGTTCCCTTTTTAAAGACAGCATCAATTGTCCAGTATTCTTCTGGCTGGAAAGAATTGATTTCATTTTCACGGTCAATGATGAGTTTAAGAGCAATAGACTGAACACGACCTGCTGACAAGCCCTTCTTGACCTTCTTCCACAAAATAGGCGAAATCGAATACCCGACCAAGCGGTCCAGGACACGACGTGCCTGTTGGGCATCAACCAAGTCCATATCGATCTTACGAGGTTCTTTAAAAGCATTTTTGACCGCATCCTTGGTGATTTCATTGAAGACCACACGGTTGGCATCATTTTCATCCAAGTTGAGAATGTGGGCCAAATGCCAAGAAATCGCTTCTCCTTCACGGTCCGGGTCACTCGCCAGAAAGACTTTATTAGCTTTTTTGGCTTCTTTTTTCAAGTCATTGATAAGAGGACCTTTTCCTCGGATATTGATATATTGCGGTTCATAATTATTTTCAATATCGACGGACATACTGGATTTCTTCAAATCACGGATATGCCCGACACTGGCTAAAACCTTGTAGTTTCTGCCGAGATATTTTTCAATCGTCTTGGCCTTAGCAGGCGACTCCACGATGACTAGATTTTTTTTAACTGTTGATTTTTTCTTTTTTGTTGCCGTAGCCACAGTATCACACCTTTTCAAAGTAATAAACTTTATAAAGTGTAAACCATTTTTTAAACCCTGTCAAGACTTAGCTACTATAATAGAAGAAAAGTTTATACTTAAGACCACAATCTTCCTTTGAGATACATAGAAGACTCGCGAGAAAAACCAGCTATTCTCAAGAAATTATTGTTCCTCAGACTCTGTATCAAATTTCTTGGCTTTTTCCTTTTCTTTTGCTTCCTTATCCTTGATATACTGGAAGAAATACTCTACCAGTTCTTCCTTGCTAAGTTGTTCTGAATCAGACAATTGTGAAACTTGAACAGAAACATCACTTAAACCATAGTCCCCCCTCTTACTGGAAATCATATCAAGTTCTTCTTCTGTCAAATAATTTCCTGAGATGGTTAGCTTTAGGGTATGAGTCTTTTTAGAATAGGTTTTTTTCAAAATATTATGCCCCTGAAACTGCTCTGATATAAATTTATTAAGGGACTCTTTTTTCAATGTTTCTCTGACTAAAGTCGTTGCAGAGATGAAACTCGGAATCATCAGCAAAACAGCAACTAGAAGCAAAATCCTGCGCATTTTAGAGTCTTCTTCATTATCTCTAAAATAGTGCTTCTTAACCATCATCAACCTGACACCTATATAAGTCGCAATGACAATAAAGCTACAATTGATGAGGAATAGGTAAGAGGAGCCTATGATAAATTTTAGATTAGCAGAAGCAATAGCATAACCTACCGTACAAAGAGGAGGCATCAAGGCGGTTGCAATCGCGACACCAGGGACAATATTATTGGTCTCTTTTTTCCTAGCACCAATAATACCTGCTATCCCTCCTACAAAAGCAATGAGAACATCCCAAATAGTCGGAGAGGTTCTAGCAACAATCTCCGAACTAGCATACGAAATGGGAGAAAGATAAAAATAAAGTGTTGAAGCTATTAAACTGGCAAGAATTTGAATAGCTAATATTTTAAAAGATTTTCTTAACAATTTAAAATCAAATATAGCTAGAGAGAGCCCCACCCCCAGAATAGGTGTCATCAAAGGAGAGATTAACATGGCTCCAATAATCACGGGAGTCGAATCCATATTTAATCCGATAGAGGCGATAAGCATGGCACATAGCAAAATCGCTAAATCACTTCTGGAGAGTTCTAATTCTTCATATATTTTATTTCTAAATTCTACCAACGAATACAGTTTATTATTTGTCACAAATATCTTCCTTTCCTAGCTAACTAGTCGCTAATACTCTTCGAAAATCTCTTCAAACCACGTCAGCTTCACCTTGCCGTAGATATATGTAACTGACTTCGTCAGTCTTATCTACAACCTCAAAACACAACAAGACAAAGCTGAGCTGACGTAAAAAGATTTTCTAAGAGTATCATCATAAATTTCAGACCATTTTTTATAATAACCATTTTATTTTTATCTGTCAAGGTCTTTGAATTCTTTCTTAGACAAGCCCTTGTAATCTCTACTTTTGAAGAATTTATTTTTCCTTACTGGCAATACTTGAGACGATACAGCTCCCTGATAATAAGCTGACCAAGATTAGTCACAAGCAACTCTCCTTTCTCAATTACACTAAATTGCTTTCCTTCCTATGGGAAAAGTCCTCCACTCCACTTATTCATTTAGAAAAAACGCATAATATCAAGTGCTGAAAAACTTGATAAAATGCGTTTTATTGTGGGGATATTTACTTCATTTTCTATTAAAAATTGATTTTTCTCAGAATTCTAGCTTAGGTCATTTTTAAAATTCAAATTCCGCAAGAACATCTTGCCCGCTGGTGACTAATTTTGCCCCTTCTTGAATCAAATGATGGCAACCGTCTGATAGTCCATCTAAAATGCTACCAGGTATAGCAAAGACATCGCGCCCTTCTTCCATTGCTCGCTCACAGGTAATAAGGCTACCTGAGCACATCTTAGCCTCTGCTACAATCACACCACGACAAAGTCCAGCAATGATGCGATTACGGGCAGGAAAATGAAATTTCAGAGGCTGTTCGCCAGGTCCATATTCACTGAGAACCAGATGGTCATTGCCGATGTAGTCTTGCAAGCGTTTATTGGCTTTAGGATAAAACACATCCAGACCTGTTCCAATCACTGCAATGGTTTTTCCGCTATTCTGAAGAACTGCCATATGAGCTGCTGTGTCAATGCCCTTGGCTAAGCCACTGACGATAACCAGTTCATTTTCCAATCCCTGAATGACTTTTTCAACTGACTTAGCTCCCTGTTTGCTACAAGCACGACTCCCCACGACTGCTACCTTTGGAAATTTCAAGAGGTCCAGATTTCCCTTGTAAAATAAAAGCACAGGTGCATCGTATATTTCACTCAAATCCCAAGGATAACAGTCATCTAAAATAGAGAAAGATGGAAATTTTTGAAACTCCTTCTCCAAATGCGCATCGTCTATCTGAAAATAACGTTCCATAAAAACGGCTGGATTACGGCAACCTGATATATCTGCAATATCACCTAACAACAGTTCTTGATCGACATTTTCACCATATTCTAGGACATTCAAAATCTGTTGATTGCTCAAACCTGATTTTTTTAACTTATAGATTTCATAGTTTGTGATTTTCATAAATATCTCCATTTCTTTTTCTAGTCATCTATTTATTCGTAAAAAATCAAAAAAACATCCGACAATTTTAGTCAGATGTTGGAATCTTTAATTTTCGTTTTTAAGAATTTCTTCTAATTTATGATAGTCTTGGACACTATCGATCTCATAGATGCTATTGCCTTCTAATTCTTCAACATAGACATCTAGCTCTTTGATGTTATCCTTAACCATATTGTCCCAGTAGAGATCAACAAATTCGCCACTTGCATAAGCCTTGTCAATAAAGCTAACAATTTTTGCTGCTGTTGGAGCATCCCAGAAGGATACACCACTAAGGATACGACCAGCCTTGCTATCAACAATAATGTCTTGAACCTTGTAGTCATCTCCATAGACCAAGAACCATTCGTTAGTACAATCTTCACGATAGACACTAAAATAAGTCGAACGTGTCAAATCATTGCGGAACATATTTTTAAAGAGATAGTTATCGGCATCGATAACATAACTGTTAGCTAATTCTTCTTTTACAAGATAGAGAGAGTAAAAGTTATTGTAGTCAGCGTATTTATCATTAAAAACGAGGCGAACTCCATATTTTTCTTTTAAGTAATCGAATTGTTCTTTAAGGTAACCAACTATGATGATGATGTCATTAATTCCTTTTTCTTTGAGAAACTCAATTTGGTATTCAATCAAAGGTTTTTGATTAACCTGAACCAAGGCTTTAGGGGTATTTTCAGTCATAGGACGCAAGCGAGTTCCCAATCCCGCTGCTAAGATAATGGCTTTCACACGAATCTCCTTTATTCTTTAATAATAATATAAACTCCAGCAATGACGACAAGTGACGTAATAATTGTCAGCATATCTAGCGGTGCACCCAAGAAAACAACTGCAAACAAGACAGTCCAAACTACATAACTCACGTTCAAGCCTGTAGCCTTGGCTGGTTGCAAGCGATTGATAGCGATATAATAAGCCAAGTAGGAAATCATATCAAAGGCTGCAAAGACAATCATAAGACCTAGCAATTGTCCATTGGCTACTGCAGTAAATGACTGATGAGAGAAGAGCACAATCACAAGATAGGACAAGAATGAAGTCACTTGACGAATCAAGAGGGCTTCGATTTCACTCAATTCACTTTCCATGGCAAAGGAGCTAAGAACACTCTCACTCCCCCATGCAATAGCACAAACTAAAGCACAAAGAATCCCAATGTAGAAAGAATTAACCTGTTCAACCTTATAAGTTTGAGCAATAATCCCTGCAATAATCAAGACAATCCCAAACACAGTATTTTTCGAAATCTTGTGCTTCAAAAAGAAGAAAGCCAATAAAACTGAAATCGCAGGGTAAATAGCCGATACAGATGAAGCCAAGGAACTTCCGATATACTTAACCGCATAAAGATTGGCCTGCATACCGATAGGGCCTGCTAGCAAGGCCCCGATGATCACACTCACATTGCGAATGTTTAAGAAAATTGAGAGACGAACTTTTCCTTCTTTTACCAAGAGAAAAGCTAGTAAGATAAAGATGCTCAAAAAATCATGAGCTGCAGCCACCACAAAGGGTGACAAATCTGTAAAAATCGAAAAGATGTAAGCACTAATTGTTAGACCTAAACCCCAGAAAATACCTGAGAGAAGGCCAAAAGGAACTCCGTTTTTACTTTTCATCTGAACCTCCATAATAAGCCAAACCTTTAACAGCTCTTTGGTAACGACTTACACCATAGTCACCAAAATCTGCGCCTTGCTCTTCCTTATAGACAGTCCATAGACTCCAAATAGTATCTTGTAAAATTTTATGAATGGCAATCTTTTCACGAGAGACAGGTGTTTGGTCACTCTCATAGTGAGATAAGAAAGCTTCTTCCTCTTGGGAAGTGAATTCAGACTCTAAAAAGAGGGCTGCCAAATCCCACATTGGATCATTCATTGATGAATATTCCCAGTCAATCAAATAAAGTCGTCCTTGAGGTGATTCGATAAAGTTTTCAGGCACCAAATCGATATGACAAGATTTTCTGTCAACACCTAAGTCAGCCAGTCTTTTCTCTAAGGCGAAGACTTCTTCTCGAACCGCTTCATAGTTGGCATAAGGGATTTTTTCCTCAATCAAAGATTCGTATTTTTTGATTTCTTCAAAAGGAGCAAATTCTCCTCTTAATTCCTTGCCAGAAGCATGAATAGTTTGTAATATTGGAGCAATTTTATCAAATTTGGTCTTGATTGACCTTGAATCAAGCGTAATAGCAGATTCGATATACTCATTTACTTTGATACCAGCTTCAATATCAAAAAGATAATTTTTTACATCTAGGTCTAAATCTTTAAGTAGTTCAAGATTGTACTTTTCATCTTGACGATTGATCAGTTTTTCTGTCCCTTTACCAAAGAATTTAACAATGTATTGCTTATTTGTTGTTTTGGCCAAATAGTTTTGATTGGTCATTCCCCCCAGTTGTTCAACACTGAGGACTTCCTCTTCTTGACTAAGTAGGGAAGAAATTTTTTCTTTAATGATTTTCTCCACAATTAACCTCCAGCACTTATACTTCCCACTTAAACACGGTTTTAAAGGCTGTGTTTAAATCGGTCGCAAAGACACGGTGAATATCTTTAATTTCTCTTACAGGTTCTTCTAAATAAAGGATATTTTTAAGACGATTGGCAAATTTCTTGACTTCCATCATTTGGATAGCATTTTCAAAATCAATGCGACCAGAACGAGAGGAACCAACCAAGAGCAAGCCTTTTTCTAAGGCATCGCGTGTATTGAGATTGACTTTATACTCGCTAACGCCCATCATGAGAATCGTTCCCTGAGGACGAATGTAGCGAATCAGGTCATTTATAGCCGGTCCAGTACCATTACCACCACAACACTCAAAAGCATGGTCAAAGGCCAAATCTTCAGGAATATTATCCGTAATATAGCATTCTTTGGCAAATGAGAAAAGTTCCAACTTTTCCCAATGACGACCAATAACCACAATCTCTGCTTCTGGCAAAGTATAATTTATAATATTAGCAACTACAAAAGCTAAACTTCCATCTCCGATAACGGCGATTCGGTCCCGCTTGCTATGAGCAAGGGTCAATAGACGATTCATAGCGTGCATGCCGACACTGACAAACTCTGTAATGGCTGCAACCGTATCTTCGATAGCATCATAAGCCACCACACGATCTTTAGGAAGAGAAACAAACTCTCTCATAAAGCCATCAAATCCACTAGACAAGAAATGAGTCCCTGTCATGTAGTTCTCATAGAATTCTTCATCACTCTGCATAGGAGGATGATTGGGAATCATGACAACTTTTTGCCCAACCTCGTAGGTTCCTGTCGGGTCAGAAATAACGGTTCCACATGACTCGTGAATCATTGCCATTGGAAGCTTTTTATTCAAAATCTTGGGATCACGTTTTCCTTGGTAGTAACGCTGATCCGCATGACAGACCGCCATATAATTAGGGCGGATGAGGATATGATTCTCTTGGTCAATAGCCTCTTCCTGGTATTTGACATTGATAAACTTGGGCTTAGTTAGTTGATAAATTTGATTAATCATTTTACTAGTCTTTCTCAATCATACTTTTTGCAATCTTCAAATCTGTTACGGTTGTAATCTTCAGATTTGAGTATTCACCCTTGGCCAAGGCCACATCTTTTCCTTTGATCACAAAGATTTTACATGCATCTGTCAAGATTTCCTTCTCTTCAGCAGAGAGAGAACCGTAAAGGTCCATGAAGTCCTTGCAACGGAATGTTTGAGGTGTTTGTCCTTGATAAAGGTGAGCACGATTTGGAATATCTGTAATGAATTGACCATTGGTACTTTCAACGATAGTATCAACCGCTTCTACCACTGTGTCCACTGCGTCATGATTTTGGGCAAGTTTAATATTGTCTTGAATCATGCGAAGTGTAATAAATGGACGAACAGAATCGTGGGTAACAACGATATCCTCTGGAGTAAGCGGACGATAAGCATCAATGGCTTCAATGATTTTCTCAATACTCGTATTGCGGTCAGCACCACCCTTTGTAATGATGATACGTTCCTTATGAAGAGGAAGATATTTATCTACAAGATCTTCTGCATGAGAAACCCAGTCTCCATGAACCCCAACTACAATTTTTTCAATACTTGGTTCCAAGACAAATTTTTCAATTGTATGAATCAAAATAGGTCGATCACCTAGCTCTAAAAATTGTTTTGGCAAGTTACTGATTCCCATGCGTGTGCCAGTTCCACCAGCAAGAATTCCTGCATAAATCATCTGTTTTCTCCTTTGTCTTACTAAAAAAACTTATTCTCTCTATTATACCACAATCTAGTCCTATCATGAAAGAAATACCGGCCCTCCCGTTCTAGAATAGAAGGATTAAGGAGTTCTATTATTCAAAGAAACTAGTCCATTTCTAGCAATGACCAGGAATTCTGTAGTCATTGCCAATAAATGGCTGTGAAATTTTAGAGTTCTTCAGAATAATATAGTTTTCTTAAAGAAAACTTAAAATTAAGCTTTGAAACTTCAAAGTGATTACTTGACTTATACTCAATGAAAATCAAAAAGCAAACTAGGAAGCTAGCCGTAAGCTGTACTTGAGTACGGTAAGGCAACGCTGACGTGGTTTGAATTTGATTTTCGAAGAGTATTACTGCCCTTCATTTCTTATTAGCTGACTTTATGATATAATGAAAAACGAGGTAAATTGAATGAAAAGTATAAAATTAAATGCTCTATCTTATATGGGAATTCGTGTCTTA
Organism: Streptococcus sp. 3705; assembly: GCF_013277145.1. Classification (GTDB taxonomy): domain Bacteria; phylum Bacillota; class Bacilli; order Lactobacillales; family Streptococcaceae; genus Streptococcus. The sequence continues at coordinate 20,960 of NZ_VMMJ01000036.1, forward strand.
AATATTATTTTTCCCATCTTAACTGGTACCTACGTCGCGCGTGTCTTGGACCGAACTGACTATGGTTACTTCAACTCTGTCGACACTATTTTGTCATTTTTCTTGCCCTTTGCGACTTATGGGGTCTATAACTACGGTTTACGGGCCATCAGTAATGTCAAGGATAACAAAAAAGATCTGAATAGAAACTTCTCCAGTCTTTTTTATTTGTGCATAGCTTGTACGATTTTGACCACTGCTGTCTATATCCTAGCTTATCCTCTCTTCTTTACTGATAATCCAATCGTCAAAAAAGTCTACCTTGTTATGGGGATTCAACTCATTGCCCAGATTTTTTCAATCGAGTGGGTCAATGAAGCTCTGGAAAATTACAGTTTTCTCTTTTACAAGACTGCCTTCATCCGTATCCTGATGCTGGTCTCTATTTTCCTGTTTGTCAAAAATGAACACGATATTGTTGTCTATACACTTGTGATGAGTTTATCGACACTAATTAACTATCTGATTAGTTATTTTTGGATTAAAAGAGACATTAAGCTTGTTAAGATTCACCTAAGTGATTTTAAACCGCTCTTTCTCCCTCTGACAGCCATGTTGGTCTTTGCTAATGCCAATATGCTCTTCACATTTTTGGATCGTCTCTTCCTCGTTAAAACAGGGATTGATGTCAACGTTAGTTACTATACCATGGCTCAACGAATTGTGACCGTTATAGCTGGTGTTGTAACAGGAGCTATCGGAGTGAGTGTGCCTCGTCTCAGTTACTATCTAGGAAAAGGCGATAAGGAAGCCTATGTCGCCCTTGTTAACAGAGGCAGTCGAATCTTTAACTTCTTTATCATCCCACTGAGCTTTGGTCTCATGGTTTTAGGACCAAATGCCATCCTACTTTACGGTAGTGAAAAATATATCGGAGGCGGTATCTTAACCTCTCTCTTCGCTTTTCGGACGATTATCCTGGCACTAGATACCATTCTTGGTTCCCAAATTCTCTTTACAAATGGTTATGAAAAACGTATCACAGTTTACACAGTCTTTGCTGGATTACTCAATTTGGGCTTAAATAGTCTCCTCTTTTTCAACCATATCGTGGCTCCTGAATACTATTTACTGACAACTATGCTATCAGAGGCCTCTCTACTTGTTTTCTATATCATTTTCATCCATAGAAAACAACTCATCCACTTAGGACATATCTTTAGCTATACTGTTCGATACTCTCTCTTTTCACTTTCCTTTGTAGGAATCTATTTCCTGATCAATTTCGTGTATCCTGTGGATATGGTCATTAATTTGCCATTTTTGATGAATACTGGTTTGATTGTCTTGCTATCAGCCATATCTTATATTAGTCTACTTGTCTTCACCAAAGATAGCATTTTCTATGAATTTTTAAACCATGTCCTAGCCTTAAAAAATAAATTCAAAAAATCATAGGAGTATAAAATGAAACAACTAACCATTGAAGATGCCAAACAAATTGAATTAGAAATTTTGGATTATATTGATACTCTCTGTAAAAAGCATAATATCAACTATATTATTAACTACGGTACTCTGATTGGGGCAGTTCGACATCAAGGCTTTATCCCTTGGGACGACGATATTGATTTATCCATGCCTCGAGAAGACTACCAACGATTTATTAACATCTTTCAAAAGGAAAAAAGTAAGTATAAGCTCCTATCCTTAGAAACTGATAAGAACTACTTTAATAACTTTATCAAAATAACCGACAGTACAACTAAAATTATTGATACTCGAAATACAAAAACCTATGAGTCTGGTGTCTTTATCGATATTTTCCCTATGGATTGCTTTGATGATCCTAAGGTCATTGATACTTGTTACAAACTGGAAAGCTTCAAACTACTGTCTTTCAGTAAACATAAAAATATTGTCTATAAAGATAGCCTCTTAAAAGATTGGATACGAACAGCCTTCTGGTTACTCCTTCGACCGGTTTCTCCTCGTTATTTCGCAAATAAAATCGAGAAAGAAATTCAAAAATATAGTCGTGATAATGGGCAGTATATGGCTTTTATCCCTTCTAAATTTAAGGAAAAGGAAGTCTTCCCAAGTGGTACCTTTGATAAAACAATTGATTTACCCTTTGAAAATTTAAGCCTTCCAGCACCTGAAAAATTTGATACTATTTTGACACAATTTTATGGAGATTATATGACCCTACCACCAGAAGAAAAACGCTTCTACAGTCATGAATTTCACGCTTATAAATTGGAGGATTAGGATGCAGTATTTAGAAAAAAAAGAAATTAAAGAAATTCAACTAGCCCTGCTAGACTATATTGATGAGACTTGTAAGAAACATGATATTCCTTATTTTCTCAGTTATGGAACCATGCTTGGAGCCATCCGCCACAAAGGTATGATTCCTTGGGATGATGATATTGATATTTCCCTTTATCGTGAGGATTATGAGCGTTTACTGAAGATTATTGAAGAAGAAAATCACCCTCGCTATAAGGTTCTCTCCTACGACACTTCTTCTTGGTACTTCCATAATTTCGCATCGATTTTGGATACTTCTACTGTTATCGAAGACCATGTTAAGTACAAGCGTCATGACACCAGTCTCTTTATCGATGTCTTCCCAATTGATCGCTTTACAGACTTGAGCATTGTAGACAAGAGTTATAAGTATGTAGCCCTTCGTCAACTAGCTTATATCAAAAAATCACGCGCAGTTCACGGTGATAGCAAATTAAAAGATTTTCTTAGATTATGTAGCTGGTACGCTCTCCGATTTGTCAATCCTCGTTACTTCTACAAGAAAATTGATCAGCTAGTCAAAAATGCTACAACCAACACTCCTCAATATGAGGGAGGAGTTGGTATTGGTAAAGAAGGAATGAAAGAAATCTTCCCAGTTGATACCTTTAAAGAACTGATTTTAACTGAGTTTGAGGGCCGTATGTTACCAGTTCCAAAAAAATATGACCAATTTTTAACTCAGATGTATGGGGATTATATGACACCACCATCAAAGGAAATGCAAGAGTGGTATAGTCACAGTATTAAAGCTTATCGCAAAAACTGATTAAGGGCAATTATACAAAGTATTGAGTGAGACTTGGAAAAAACTCAATTGCAGGAAAAAATGAAGTAAGTCCCCCACAACAAAACGCATAGTATCAAGTTTTTTTGAACTGCACCCCAAAAGTTAGATAGAAAAAATCTAACTTTTGGGGTATTTTATTATGAAATTAACTTATGATGATAAAGTTCAGATCTATGAACTTAGAAAACAAGGATATAGCTTAGAGAAGCTTTCAAATAAATTTGGGATAAACAATTCTAATATTAGGTACATGATTAAATTGATTGATCGTTACGGAATAGAGTTCGTCAAAAAAGGAAAAAATCGTTACTATTCTCCTGATTTAAAACAAGAAATGATTCATAAAGTCATACATGAAGGCTGGACTAAAGATAGAGTTTCTCTTGAATACGGCCTCCCAAGTCGTACGATACTTCTTAATTGGCTAGCACAATACAGGAAAAACGGGTATACTATTGTTGAGAAAACAAGAGGGAGAGTACCTAAAATGGGACGTAAGCCAAAAAAGAAACCTGAAGAGAGGACAGAATTAGAACGTCTTCAAGCAGAAAATGAGTACCTGAGAGCGGAGAATGCTATCCTAAAAAAGTTAAGAGA
>NZ_VMMJ01000004.1:0-63184 GCF_013277145.1 Streptococcus sp. 3705
CTTATACTCAATGAAAATCAAAGAGCAAACTAGGAAACTAGCCACAGGCTGTACTTGAGTACGGCAAGGCGACGTTGACGTGGTTTGAATTTGATTTTCGAAGAGTATTAAGAACCAAAACTCTTGAAGAAGTTGACAATGGCTTGCCAGAGGGAGCTTAAAAAGTTCCCGCCGTCCTCTAGCGCCTTATCAGCATCAAAGTTAAGGTTGATATTTTTAAAACTGTCGCCAGCTTGTGAAACAATACTTTGTTTCAGGTCATTCAAGGTTTTAGTGAAGTCTGCATTGCTGAGGATATCACTTTTTGAGAGATTTAAAGCAAAATTGATGATGATATTGATCTGGTTTCCTGTTATAACCTGATCAAGTTTGTAATTTTTTAAGGTATCTTCAACGATTTTACGGACATCTTCCTCTGTCAGATTTCCCTTGCTTTCTTTAGCTTTGGCAAGTCCTGACTTGATATCGGCTAGGGCAACGTTTAATTTATTAGCATCATAGCCTGATTTGTCCTTGTTTTCAGCATTGATATCTGACAAAGCCTTTAGCTCTTCTTGAGCCAAATCTTTGTTGGCTTGTGGCACCTTGGCTCCATTAGCTTCTAGAGAATAGTATATCCCTGCTAAAGCACTCTCACCTGTAACTGGAATGGGGGCGGCTACAGTGATTTTGGCGTGTTCCACACCCAAAGTTACGGCCGCATTGCGGTACATATCCTGCGTCACCTTAGTGATGTTTTCTGGTGTTTCAATCTTGACCTCAAGTGGCGACTTGTCACCTAGTTTTTGAATCTTGGCTGATGAATACAACTGTAAACTAGAGTCATTGGCCACATTCATGATTTTAGAATAGACATCAGGTGTCATAGTCTTGAGTTCTTTGGTATCTGTTGAGGCATTGTAGCCCAGTTTTTTAAGGGTTTGATTTTTTTGGTCTTCAGATAGGGATGAACCTAGGACATATTCAGGTTGGACATAGGTTTCATCGATGACTTTTTGCACATCTGTTGCTGCATGGACACTATTCATAGCTGTTACTGCCCACAAGACCGCAGCACTGGTCAGAAAGAGTTTCTTTCTCATAGGGAATTCCCTCCTTTACCTTTCTAGAGTAATATATCTATCTTAAAGAAAACTTATAACAAAAACACCTGGGCTAGCCAGATGTCGAAAAGAGAGTGAAACATTTGATGATGTAAAGGTTGAGTTGCACCTGTCTAGAATAGTAATAGTTTCCTCCATTTACATAGAGTTCGGCACCATGAAAAATGGAAATGGGGTGAATATAACTATAAGTCTTTCCAGTGGTATTACCAAGCAAGGGGGCAACAGTCTCACGAGAGTACTGTTTGGCCAGAGCCAAGGTATTTTCCTTGCCATTTTGGGCGATAAAATCGATATAGGCAGGTCCAAAATTATAGGCTTGAACAGCCGTCCAGACATCTACATCCTTTTTCTGGGCCAGATAGAGATTGTCTGTCAGAGTTTGAACGCCTTGCCGAATGCTAGAGGCATTATCATTGATGGTGTTGGTGGAACCACTGGCAGACTCACTAGATTGCATAACATCGCCTTCTTTTCCTTTTGTTTCGGTATAAATCATAGCGAGCACAAGCTCTTCGTTTGCTGGAGTGTCTTTTTCACTCAAAATTTCTCGCACCATGGGTTGATAGGTCAGGACCTGCTTGACATCTTGGTGAACACGGTAAGCTTTATAGCCAGCAAAAAGGAAGACTGCTAGTACAAGCACTCTTCGAATTCGTTTAAACATTATTTACTTTGGATATCCTCGATATTTTTGATTAAGATAGAGTAGGTTCCATTGTCATTTTGGATAAACTCAACAGACTCGGCGTCTTGATAGACGTTATTGGGAACGATGAGCTCAATTCCATTTGACAAGGAGAGTTTTTGGTTTTCAAATTTTTTAAGCTGACGACTGGCATCAATTTCATCAAACTGAACTGGCTCTGGTACTGCTTCTTTGACTTGGTCAATAAAGCTTAATCGAGCTGTCAGATTGTTGTCAAAAAGGTCGTTGGCCAATTTTTCAGGTGACAATTCATTGTTTTCTTCTAGGTTGTTGAAAATCGCTGATTTGACCTTAGATTGAAATTGAAAGTCATCTGTATTAAATGTCTCAGCAATTCTCTGGGCTGTTTTTTCCAGTTCCTTGATGGATTTCTTGGGTGAAATCTTAGGGGCGACGGCAAGAAGATTTTCTGAAAAATAGTTCAAAAAAGCCCCGTTGTACTTGATTCGTTTTTCAATCAGATGGTACTTGCGACTTTGAAGATTAACCACCAAGGCTTCATCAGCCCCTGTTCCAAATCCAGGCAGGTTATTCTGAGTCAGCTTGATTGGATTATCAACTTCTCCTCCGAGGTGAGTCAAGGTCTCACGCAGGGCAATTCTCAAGAAAGCAAAATGTTCCACGCCTTCTTTAGAAAATTGCACAAAAATCAAGTCATTGGTCTTGAGGTTTTCAGAAATACTGAACTCTTCTTTCCAGAGATTAGCCAGTGTTACTGATGTCTCCAACAAATCGTCTGTGATATGATTGAAGAAGGGATTTTCTTGCTCGAAAATCCCAGTCTTGGCTTCATCTGAATACACACGTTCAATTTTTTTACGCAAGTATTCTTCGATTTTTGGAGTAATATTGAGAAACTTATCCGCTAGGAACAGCTCGGTATCATCCGGACTGAACTGGTGAATAATAGCTTTCTTAATATAAATGTCCATAAAAGTTTTAGTCCTCGTATAATGGGAAGGCATCTGTTAATTCTTTAACTGCACTTCTCACTTCTTCTAAGACAGCTTCATTTTCTGCATTTTTAAGGGTTTTAATGATGAGTTCAGCCACTTTGCGACTTTCTTCTTCACCAAATCCACGTGCAGTAATAGCTGCTGCTCCGATACGAATCCCACTTGTCTTGAATGGTGACAAGGTTTCGTAAGGAATTGAGTTTTTATTTAGGGTAATATTGACTTCATCCAGCAAGTTTTGAGCAACTTTTCCGTTTTCTACAACCTTAGTAACATCCACTAGGAAGAGGTGGTTTTCAGTTCCACCAGAAATGATACGGAAATCAGAATCTTGCAAGAAGACATCTGCCATAGCCTTGCTGTTCTTGATAACATTGGCAGCATATTCCTTGAAGGCTGGATCCAAAACTTCTTTGAAAGAAACAGCTTTAGCTGCCACAACATGCTCCAAAGGACCACCCTGAATACCAGGGAAAATAGCTGAATTGATTTTCTTAGCAAGTTCTTCGTCATTAGTCAAAATCAAACCACCACGAGGTCCACGAAGGGTTTTGTGAGTCGTTGTTGTCGTGATGTGAGCGTATGGCACTGGGCTAGGATGTAGACCAGCCGCAACCAAACCAGCGATATGAGCCATATCTACCATGAGCTTAGCACCAACGGCATCTGCAATTTCACGGAATTTTGAAAAGTCGATAATTTGAGAATAGGCTGAAGCACCTGCTACAATCAATTTTGGTTTTACTTCTTGGGCTTGTTTCAAGATAGCATCAAAATCCAAAAGTTCCGTTTCAGGATCCACACTATAAGAAACAAAGTTGTAGGTTTGACCAGAAAAGCTAACAGGAGCTCCGTGGGTCAAGTGTCCACCTGCTGCTAAATCCATCCCCATAACGGTATCACCTGGCTCAATTAAGGCCATGTAAGACGCACAGTTGGCTTGGCTGCCTGAGTGAGGTTGGACATTAGCGAATTTAGCGCCGAAAATTTCTTTTGCGCGTTCAATGGCTAGAGATTCTACCACATCTACTACATCCGTTCCACCATAATAACGGTGTCCTGGGTAACCCTCGGCATATTTGTTTGTCAAGATAGACCCTTGAGCTGCCATAACAGCCTTGGAAACTACGTTTTCCGAAGCAATCAACTCAATGTTGTTTTGTTGGCGTTCTTCTTCTTTAGCAATAGCATTCCAGAGATCAGCATCGTATGCTTTAAAATCATCTTTGTCAAAAATCATAGGTCTTCTCCTTTTATTGTGTGACTAGTCCATTAGTTTAATTTTCTTATTAGAAAATTAAACTAAAAGATGCGAATAAACCGTTTCTGCATTTTATCACAAGTATAACCAACTTTTTCATAAAATGCATGAGCACCCAGACGATGATCGGCAGAGTTTAAGCGGATAAACCCATAACCACGTCTTTTTGCTTCTTGATCCAACCCTTGCAGTAAGCTTTTACCAATACCTTGCCCTTGTGCTTGAGGTGAAACTGCTAAAGCTAAGATATTGAATCCTGCTTTGGAATAAAGGGATTCGTAAACCTCAGCGTGGACATAACCAAGTAAGACATGACTAGCTGCATCCTCATAGCCAAGTAGGAAATGATGTTCATCTTGAGACAGTCTAGCTAGTTGATTAGCCGTTTCCTCTGGACTAAAAGAATAGCCCAAAGCATCTTGGTTGATCTCACATATTGTTTTCACATCAGTTTCTCTTAAATTTCTTAGCATTTCATGCCTCCTCAAAAGAAATCTCTGGCAACCGAGCAAGAATATCTTCTCGCTTAATGGCCCCTTGGCGTAAGATTTTCACCTTGTCTCCCGACAAATCCAAAATCGTTGAATCCTGTCCAGTTAGAAAAGCATCGTCTTCCAGACCCAGAACCTCTTGGTCAAAATCCTCTAGAATTTGATTAAAGGTCACTCCACTTGCCTGACCTGAAATATTGGCAGACGGCCCAATCAAGGGACCTATCTCTCGAATCAAATCAAGGGTAATGGGATGACTCGGCATTCGAAATCCAACAGTTTCAAGGCCAGAATTGACCCAATAGGGGACTCTGTCATTAGCTTCGAGAATAATGGTCAAGGGACCTGGTAAAAAGGTCTCTACAAGTTTTTGAAGATAAGTTGGCTGATTCTTTGAAAAACGCAAGATATCCTCTAAAGAGGCAATATTGAGATTGAGTGCCTTGTCTCTGGGACGACGTTTAATCTGGTATACATGATTAACTGCTTTTTCGTCTAGAGCCTTGGCAAAGAGACCGTAAACTGTCTCAGTAGGTAGAACGACCGCTCCACCATTTTCCAACTCTTGTCTAATCCTGTCCATCATCAATTACAACCATCCTATCTTGACCAAACTGGTCCTTGAGCGTTCGTACTCTTTTTTCAGGAAGGTATTTCCTAAAAAGTTTAGGAACACTTTGACCTTGCTTGTATCCAATTTCAAGGTAAATCTTACCACCATCTTTGAGATAGTCTGTTGCATCTTCCGCAATTCTACGGTAAATAGCTAAGCCATTCTCGTCTGCAAAGAGAGCTAGATGAGGCTCCGAATGCAAAACATTCAAGCCGACCTCTGACTCATCTTCACGAGAGATATAGGGTGGATTGGAAACAATTATATCATATTTTTCAGAAATTTCTGTAAAACAGTCAGATTTTTTTAAAAATATTTGAAGATTTTGATTTTTAGCATTTTCCTTAGCTAAATCTAAAGCATCTTGGGAAATATCTGCTGCTGTCACTGACCAATCTGGTCTGTTTTTTGCTAGAGCGAGAGCAATAGATCCACTACCTGTTCCAATATCCAGAACTGAAAGATTCGTCTCAGGATTTTCAGCCAGGATAAGCTCAACCAACTCCTCTGTCTCTGGACGAGGAATCAAAACCCGCTCATCCACTTTTAACTGCATTCCATAAAAATCTGCCTGTCCGATGATATACTGTGCTGGTTTATGAGCTGCTAACTGTTGGAAAATTTCTTTTACAAATACTTCTTCCTCTTCCGTCACTTCCTGCTGGAGGGCAAAAACAAAGTCTGTAAACGTGAGGTCTTTCAGACTACGATAGACAAAAGAGAGGCTTTCTGCTTCCTCTCCTTTTCTTATCAACTCTTCTTCAAAATCTGAAAATAATTGAGCTAATTTCATTATTTGTTTAATTCTTCTAATTTTTGCGTTTGGTCATAGAGCACCAAGGCATCCACAACTTCATCCAACTTACCAGACAAAATGGTATCTAGTTTTTGGAGGGTCAAGCCGATACGGTGGTCTGTGACACGGTTTTGTGGGAAATTATAAGTACGGATTCGTTCTGAACGGTCCCCAGTACCGATTGTTGACTTACGCTCAGCGTCTTGTTCATCCTGAGCAATTTGTGCAAAGTGGTCAGCAACACGCGCACGGATGATTTTCATGGCTTTCTCACGGTTTTTCTGCTGGGTACGTTCTTCCTGCATCTCAACCTTGATATTGGTTGGCAAGTGAACGATACGAACCGCAGTCGCAACCTTGTTGACGTTCTGTCCACCAGCACCAGAGGCGTGATAGATGTCGACACGAAGGTCTTTTGGATCAATATCGTATTCAACTTCTTCTACTTCAGGCATAACAAGAACTGTCGCTGTCGAAGTATGAACACGGCCTTGGCTTTCTGTCACAGGGACACGCTGTACACGGTGGGCACCCGATTCATACTTGAGTTTAGAGTATACAGATTGACCTGAAACCATGGCAACGACTTCTTTAAAACCACCGACACCATTCATAGAGGATTCCATGACTTCAAAGCGCCAACCTTGGGCTTCCGCATACTTTTGATACATAGTTAGAAGGTCTCCAGCGAAAAGTGCCGCTTCGTCTCCACCAGCTGCTCCACGGATTTCAAGGATGATATTTTTGTCATCGTTTGGATCCTTTGGAAGGAGCAAGATTTTCAGTTTTTCTTCGTATTCTTCTTTTTCAGCCTTGGCATCTTTGAGTTCTTGCTTGGCCATTTCTTCCAAGTCAGCATCTCCACCTGATTCCTTAATCATTTCTTCAGCGTCAACGATGTTTTGAAGGACTTGTTTGTACTCACGGTAGGCTGTTACTGTATCACGAGTTGAAGCTTCTTCTTTTGAAAGCTCCATAAAACGTTTGGTGTCAGAGACCACATCCGGGTCACTCAGCAATTCTCCTAATTCTTCATAACGGTCTTCTACAGCTTGTAGTTGATCATAGATGTTCATTTTTCTTCATTCTCCTTATTGATTTCAGGCGCAAAATAATGTTTACGGCAAACCGAGATATAGGTTTCATTGCCACCGATTTGAATCTGCTCACCATCATAGACTGGCAGTCCATCCTGTGTACGCAAAACCATAGTTGCCTTTTTCTTACAATACTGACAGATGGTCTTGATTTCGTCAATCTTGTCTGCTAAAAGCAAGAGATATTTGGAACCTTCGAACAGTTCATTGCGAAAGTCATTTTTCAAACCAAAAGTCATGACAGGTATATCTAACTCATCAACAACACGAGCTAGGTCGTAAACATGGTAACGCTTGAGAAACTGAGCCTCATCGACCAACACACAGTAAGGTTTCTCAGGTAAATCTCGGATAAATCCAAAAATATCTGTTGACTCCTCAATTGCAATGGCAGGGCGTTTCATGCCAATACGACTCGACACATAGCCAACACCGTCACGCGTATCCAGAGCCGAGGTCATAATCACAACACCTTTTCCTTGCTCCTCATAGTTATAGGCCACCTTGAGAATCTCAATCGTCTTACCAGAGTTCATGGTCCCATAACGATAATACAACTGTGCCATGTTTCTTGCTTCACGTCCATTTCTAAATTTTTGCTACATTCTAGTATATCATAATTTTCTTAAGCTTTAAACGGCAAAATGTGGTAAAATAGAAGAAATAAAAACTAGTGGAGGAAGCTATTATGCCATTTGTACGCATCGATTTATTTGAAGGACGCACGCTCGAGCAAAAGAAGGCTCTTGCTAAGGAAGTAACGGAAGCGGTTGTCCGTAACACTGGAGCACCTCAATCTGCTGTCCATGTCATCATCAACGACATGCCAGAAGGAACTTATTTCCCACAAGGAGAAATGCGCACCAAATAAGCTAGCTTAAGCAGAATTGCTTAGGCTTTTTCAATCTCCAAGTAGCATCCATTGAAGAAATAGCCTAAATTTGTTACAATTTGAAAGGATACTTGGAAAAATTTCCAAGAAAAGAGCTATTTATTAAAGGAAACATTATGATTACACGTGAATTTGATACCATCGCTGCTATCTCTACTCCCCTAGGTGAAGGGGCTATTGGTATTGTCCGCCTGAGCGGAACAGAAAGTTTTGCTATTGCGCAAAAGATTTTTAAAGGAAAAGACTTGAGTCAGGTTGCCAGCCACACTCTCAACTACGGTCACATTGTTGATCCTCTGACTGGTAAAGTCATGGACGAGGTCATGGTGGGAGCCATGAAGTCTCCAAAAACCTTTACTCGTGAAGATATTATCGAGATTAACACCCACGGTGGGATTGCGGTGACCAATGAGATTCTCCAACTAGCGATCCGTGAAGGAGCTCGGTTGGCAGAACCTGGTGAATTTACTAAACGCGCCTTTCTAAACGGTCGTGTGGATTTGACACAGGCTGAGGCTGTGATGGACATCATCCGTGCTAAGACAGACAAGGCTATGAACATTGCAGTTAAGCAATTAGACGGTTCCCTTTCTGACCTCATTAACAATACCCGTCAAGAAATCCTCAACACACTTGCCCAAGTTGAGGTTAATATAGACTATCCTGAGTATGACGATGTTGAGGAAGCCACTACTGCTGTTGTCCGTGAGAAGACTAAGGAGTTTGAGCAATTGCTAACCAATCTCCTTAGGACAGCCCGTCGCGGTAAAATCCTTCGTGAAGGAATTTCCACTGCCATCATCGGACGCCCCAACGTTGGGAAATCTAGCCTTCTCAACAACCTCTTGCGTGAGGACAAGGCTATCGTTACAGACATTGCTGGTACTACTCGAGATGTCATCGAAGAATACGTCAACATCAATGGTGTCCCCCTTAAACTGATTGATACTGCAGGAATTCGTGAAACAGATGACCTGGTTGAACAAATCGGTGTTGAGCGTTCGAAAAAAGCCCTTAAGGAAGCTGACTTGGTACTACTTGTGTTAAATGCCAGTGAACCACTAACCGCCCAAGACCGCCAACTCCTAGAAATCAGTCAGGAGACTAATCGCATTATTCTTCTTAATAAAACCGACCTGCCTGAAACGATTGAAACTTCTGAACTTCCAGAAGATGTCATTCGCATTTCAGTCCTTAAAAACCAAAACATCGATAAGATTGAAGAGAGAATCAACAACCTCTTCTTTGAAAATGCTGGTTTGGTTGAGCAAGATGCTACCTACTTGTCTAATGCCCGTCACATTTCCTTGATTGAGAAGGCCGTTGAAAGCCTACAGGCTGTTAATGAAGGGCTGGAACTAGGTATGCCAGTTGACTTGCTTCAAGTTGACTTAACTCGTACTTGGGAAATCCTCGGAGAAATCACAGGGGATGCTGCACCAGATGAACTCATTACCCAACTTTTTAGCCAATTCTGTTTAGGAAAATAAGAAAAATCCATGATCCTTCATTCGGTCATGGATTTTATTGTCTTTATTAGTAATCTGGTCTTAGGACACCTGTTACAGTTGCCTTGGTCGCTTCGTAGTCGCCATCTACGACAACCTTGATAATGCGTTTAGCATCTTCTTCTGGTGCTGGAACAAGAGGTAGACGAGTTGGTCCAGCTTCAAATCCCATGTAGTTCAAAACTGCCTTAACTGGAGCAGGACTTGGATAAGAGAAGAGGGCATTGACCTTAGGAATGAATTTACGTTGAATAGCTGCAGCCTTCTTCATATCGCTTTCTGTAATAGCAGTAAACATCTCGTGCATTTCATCCCCATTTGTATGAGAGGCAACAGAAATAACCCCATCCGCACCAAGGTTCATGGCATGGAAAGCATCTCCATCCTCACCAGTATAGACCAAGAACTCTTCTGGTTTGTGCTCAATCAAGTAAGCCATATTTGCTAAACTAGTACATTCTTTGACACCGATAATATTTGGATGGTCAGCCAAGCGAAGCATGGTTTCTGGAGTCAATTCGACAACCACACGCCCAGGAATGTTATAGATAATAATTGGTAAGTCAGAAGCATCTGCAATGGCTTTAAAATGCTGATACATTCCTTCTTGCGAAGGTTTGTTGTAGTAAGGAACAATAGCAAGTCCAGCAGCAAAGCCGCCAAATTCTGCTACTTCTTTGACAAACTCAATAGAGTCACGCGTATCATTAGTACCTACACCCGCAATCAAAGGAACGCGTCCATTGACAATCTTTTGTACAGCCGCAAATAGCTCCAACTCTTCATCGTGAGTCAAGGTTGGACTCTCAGCAGTCGTTCCAGCTAGAAGAATGCCGTCTGTATGATGAGCCAACAAATGCTCAATCAAGGCTGGAATAGCATCAAAGTTGATGGAACCATCCTCGTGGAAGGGAGTAATAAAGGCAGTGATGATTTTACACTCTTTTAAATCTTGATAAGACATGAAAACACCTCTCTATTTCAAAGAAGGAGTTCATCTGAACTCCTAAACGATATGACTATTTTAATTCAAATTTCAATTCGGCAGTTGGACGAACCAAGCCACGTTCGTGAAGAGTTTCTGCAATCTGAACTGAGTTCCAAGCAGCACCTTTGAGAAGGTTATCTGAAACAACCCACATGTGGATTCCTTTTTCAGCATCCAAGTCTTTACGGATACGACCAACAAAGGTATCACGTGAACCCACTGCATTGATAGCTTGAGGATAAATTTGATGAGCTACATCATCTTCAAGAACAGCACCTGGGAAGGCTGCGATAGCTGCTTTTACTTCTTCAATTGGAGCCACTTCTTTTGTTTCGATGTAAACAGACTCAGAGTGAGCTGACAAGACTGGAATACGGACACATGTTGCCGATACTGCAATGCTATCATCTTCCATGATTTTCTTAGTTTCCTTAGTCATCTTCATCTCTTCGTAAGTGTAATCATTGTCAGTGAAAACATCAATTTGTGGAAGAGCGTTAAAGGCGATAGGATAGTGTTTCTTGTCCCCACCTGAAGGCAAGATTTCCGCATGCAAATCACGTGGGTTTACACCATCATTCAAGACTTCACGAAGTTCACGTTGTGTCTCAAGAATTGCTCCCATACCAGCACCTGAAACTGCTTGGTAGGTTGAAACAATGATACGGTCCAAGCCCCATTTTTGGCGAACTGGCTCAAGAGCTACCATCATTTGGATTGTTGAACAGTTAGGGCAGGCAATGATCCCGTTGTGAGCATCAAGTGCATGAGCATTGACCTCTGGAACAACCAAAGGAACATCTGGATTTTGACGGAAGTAAGATGTATTATCTACTACTACCGCTCCAGCTTTAACTGCGTATGGTGCATACTTAGCTGATGTAGAACCACCTGCCGAAAAGAGAGCAATATCAACTCCTTCAAAAGCTGTTTCAGTCGTTTCTTCAATCGTAATATCTTGGTCTTTAAATTTTAAAGTCTTGCCTGCTGAACGTGCAGAAGCAAGTAAACGAATTTTATCGATTGGAAGTGTTGATTCTTCCAACATTTTTATCATCTGAGCACCGACAGCACCTGTCGCGCCGACTACAGCAACTGTATATCCCATAAATAACCTCTTTCGGAATTTTCTAAAAATTTCTATAATAGAAGTATTATACTACTTTTTCCATGAATTGCAAAGCTTTTTCATCATTTTTTGGAAAATAAAAATCCCCAGTCGCTAGACCAAGGACTAAGAGGCATCTTCATGTGATGAGCAGGTTCACACAACTCATCAAGGTCCGCTCCTGCGTTATGACCTCCTTATGCTCAATAGTAGTCCGAAGACTACCTATCGACTCATCGCATCTACTATTCTACTAGATAGAGTCACTTTTGTCAACAGACGAAACTCTTTAACTTCATTTATACAGGTCGATAAGAAAAACCTTGATCTCCCAAGGTCATTTTGTTTCTATCATGCTAATTGCCGGGATTGAACCGGCGACCTCATCCTTACCATGGATGCGCTCTGCCAACTGAGCTAAATCAGCTTACTTGAAAAGTATACTATAATCAGAAAAGCTTGTCAAGTTTCCTTAGAAATTTTCCATAAGAAAAAGCCAGGTAAAGGCTACCTAGCTTGTCCTATTCTATTTGCTTAAATCAATTCGACGACCAATTTTACCAATAATAATCGCTCCAATAATCAATGAAGCAAATTCACCGATCCCTGTTGTAAACCAAGTAAGGAAGAATGGTAATTCTGCTACAATATTTAACTCTGCAGCGATAGTAAACATGGAAATTGAAAAGAGGATTGAAAAAAAGAAATGATCTTTTCGAATTAATCCATTAAAGAAGTAATCTTTGCTGTATTTTGCAAAAAGCCAAACACCTAGACTGAGGAATACCAAGGTTGATCCGCCACCAACAAAGACATCTAGTAGTCCGAAGCTAAAGAAATTAGCAATCATACAACCGATAGTAACTCCGATGATGTACTTGGGATTGTAAAAAGCCATAAAGTTCATCATTTCTGAAATACGAAACTGATAAGCACCATAGCTGATGGCATTTAGGGGCGGTGTGACAGTCAAAACGACATAAATAGCAGCAACGATTGCAATATCTGCAACATCACGAATAGTTAATTTTTTCATTTTTTCTCCTTTGGCGGTTATCCGCGTGTAATATGCTTGGTGAAAGAAGCTAAGCACCAAGGGTTGCTTTATTCAACCTTACTAGTATAGCACAATAGCCTGCTTTATGCTATACTTAAAGCATGAAAAAACCTATTCAAAAATTTTTTAACAATGAAATCTTAGCCTATCTCTTTTTTGGCCTTGCAACAACTCTAGTTTCGATTCTCTCACGACTAGTCATTTATCAACTAAGTCATCAGGAACTCCTTGCTACTGCTCTAGCAAATATTATTGGTATCCTCTTTGCCTTTATCACAAATGATACGATTGTATTTAAGCAAGCAAGGAAGAATCGACTTATTCGTTTAGTGAAATTTTTTCTTGCCCGCCTTTCTACTTTTCTGTTAGATTTGCTCTTTACTTTTCTGTTTGTGACTCAATTCCCTCATATCATAGGGCAATTCGTAAATGAAAACATTGATAAGATAAATGCTATTGAAACAATAATTGCACAAATACTCATTATTATCATCAATTATATCTTGAGCAAGGTCTATATTTTTAGAAAATAATGTTCCATTTATGAGCCTTTTAATTGCCTTCTATAATGATTTAGGATACAATGAAACACGAAACGTTGAAAGGAAAACAGTATGTTAAAAAATCTAAAATCATTCTTGCTTCGAGGAAATGTTATTGACCTTGCTGTCGGTGTTGTCATTGCCTCTGCTTTTGGTGCTATCGTTACTTCACTTGTAAACGACATTATCACTCCTCTTATTTTAAATCCAGCTTTGAAAGCTGCTAAAGTCGAACGTATCGCTCAACTTTCTTGGCATGGAGTCGGCTATGGTAACTTTTTAAGTGCTATTATCAATTTTATCTTTGTGGGTACCGCCCTCTTCTTTATTATCAAGGGTATTGAAAAAGCACAGAAACTGACTGGCATAAAGGAAGAAAAAACTGACGAAAAAAAACCAACCGAATTGGAAGTCCTTCAAGAAATCAAAGCTCTTCTTGAGAAAAAATAATCGTTTAAAAGGATCTAGCACAAAGCTAAATCCTTTTTTCTTTACTCTTTGGGTAACTTGCCTGCTTTTTCTAGCATCTTCTTGATAAGATAAGGCATCTTGACATTCTCCCGACCTTTTTTCTCAATTAGTTTTTTCACAAATTCAGGCATTTGTAAATCTTGAGATTCAGCCAAAATGTTTTTCGTCTCATCTGAAGGAACTAACTCATCAAAGGTTTCTTCTTCTGGAAGAAATTCCTTAAACTCTTGATGTTCATTGGCTCTGACTGTATTAATCAAGGCAGCAATTAAGCGAGAATCCGTATTTGGCATTGGTGGACGATGGTAGTTTACACCCAATTCCTGACATAACTCATAACATTCCACATCATTATCAAACAAGACCTCAATATGCTCACTAATGAAGCTGATAGGAACAAAAATATAATGGTCTGGATGTTCTGTCTGTTCTCTGAGATACTCCAAAACATCTGGCTTAATCCATGGAATACCGATATCACTTTCACTCTGCCAAGTGTTGGTATATTGTTCGGAACTCAAACCTAGTTTTTCAGCGACTAACTTGCTATTTTCAAAAATTTGATCGATATAGGGATCACCAAAATCCAAGGCAAAAATGGGCACACTGTGGGCTGAAAAGATGACTTTAAAGCTATCCTGCTTTACTTCTTCTTTTAAAATCTTAGCAATTTCATCTGCCCAATAGTTTAAGAGCTCTTCTTCCTGATACCAGTCCTTAATGACCAAAAATTGAATTTGCTTGCTTTCTAAAAATTTCTCATAGCCCATGACAGAGTAAAAAGAATAATGAGGCTCCAAAATCAAGCAAATACACTGTTCAATGCCGTCTGCTTCCATCTGACCAATCACATCTGGGATAAAGGGTTTGGAAAATTTATTGGCAAAATAGACACTATATTCATTTCCCAGTCTAGCTTCTACCAAGGCAACCTCTTCACGGGTAATTCTTTGCAGAGGCGTGCCTCCAATTCGTACATAATTATCATAGAGAGTTTGAATCTCGTGGTCTTGAGGTCTCACTCCGCGACGAATATTTGTGAAAAAATCAGCCACACCTTCAAAGGTAATCTCTTCTGGCGAACCGAATGTCATCATTAAAATTGCTTTTTTCATAACTGCTTCCTTGTGATATTTTTATCAAGTTTATTTTATCATTTATCCATTAATAAGTAAACGCCAACATAGCGAATTTCCCGAACTTCTGTCTTTTGTTTTTCTTTTCTTTCTATGATACAATGGAAAAAATGAATTCAAAAGGAGTTTTTTATGACTTACCCCAATCTCTTGGACCGCTTCTTAACCTACGTTAAGGTCAACACACGCTCTGATGAACACTCTACTACTACTCCAAGTACACAGAGTCAGGTTGACTTCGCAACCAATGTCCTGATCCCTGAAATGAAACGTGTTGGACTGCAAAACGTCTACTACCTTCCAAATGGTTTTGCGATTGGTACCTTGCCAGCCAATGATCCATCTTTAACACGTAAAATTGGCTTCATCTCCCACATGGATACTGCTGATTTTAATGCCGAAGGAGTTAATCCTCAGGTAATTGAAAACTACGATGGTGGTGTGATTGAACTAGGGAATTCTGGTTTCAAACTCGATCCAGCTGACTTTAAGAGTCTTGAGAAATATCCAGGACAAACGCTCATCACAACCGATGGAACAACCTTACTAGGTGCTGATGACAAGTCAGGAATTGCTGAAATTATGACTGCTATTGAATATCTGACTGCCCACCCTGAAATCAAGCACTGTGAGATTCGTGTTGGTTTTGGTCCAGATGAGGAAATCGGTGTTGGTGCCAATAAATTTGATGCAGAAGATTTTGATGTGGATTTTGCCTACACTGTTGATGGTGGTCCATTAGGTGAGCTTCAGTACGAGACCTTTTCAGCAGCGGGTGCTGAATTGCATTTCCAAGGACGCAATGTCCACCCTGGTACTGCCAAAGGTCAGATGGTCAACGCCCTTCAGTTAGCAATTGATTTTCATAATCAACTTCCAGAGAATGACCGACCTGAGTTAACGGATGGTTACCAAGGTTTTTACCATCTAATGGATGTGACAGGTAGTGTCGAAGAGGCGCGTGCAAGCTACATCATTCGCGATTTTGAAAAAGATGCCTTTGAAGCTCGTAAAGCAGCAATGCAGTCTATCGCTGATAAGATGAATCAAGAACTTGGTAGCGACCGTGTCACTCTCAACTTGACAGACCAGTACTACAATATGAAAGAAGTCATTGAAAAAGATATGACTCCAATTACCATTGCTAAAGCCGTTATGGAAGATTTGGGGATCACTCCTATAATCGAACCAATCCGTGGAGGGACAGACGGCTCTAAGATTTCCTTTATGGGAATCCCAACCCCTAATATCTTTGCTGGTGGCGAGAATATGCACGGACGTTTTGAATACGTTAGCCTTCAGACTATGGAACGTGCAGTTGATACCATCATTGGTATCGTAGCTTATAAAGACTAAAAATGGGCTGGGCAAAAACTCAATTTTAAGAGAAAATGAAGTAAATCTTCACACAATAAAACGCATAGTATCATTTTCGGCTCCTGATACTGTGCGTTTTTTGATTATAAATGCGAATTATTTAGTGGCGCTTCTCTTTATTGATGAACAGCTTGGGCTGCTGTGATAAGGGTCAACTTATAAACATCATCTGCATTACATCCACGAGAAAGGTCGTTAACTGGCTTGTTCAAACCTTGTAGAACAGGTCCAACAGCCGCAAAACCACCAAGACGTTCTGCCATCTTGTATCCGATATTTCCTGCCTCGATACCTGGGAAGATGAAGACATTTGCTTGACCAGCTACTGTACTTCCAGGAGCTTTCAAAGCTGCAGTTTCTGGAACAAAGGCCGCATCAAATTGCAACTCACCATCGATTTCAAGATCAGGACGCAAGTCGTGAGCAATTTTAGTAGCTTCCACAACCTTATCAACGCTTTCACCAAACCCTGAACCTTTAGTAGAATAGCTTAGCATAGCAATTTTAGGCTCGATACCAAACATCTTAGCTGTGATTGCTGAGTTGATGGCAATTTCAGCCAAGGCTTCTGCATCTGGATTGATATTGATAGCACAGTCTCCAAATAGGTAACGTTCCGTACCACGAACCATGAGGAAGGCTCCTGAAGTACGAGTCACATTTGGACGAGTTTTGATGATTTGTAGGGCTGGGCGAACTGTTGAAGCTGTTGAGTGAATCGCACCTGATACCATTCCATCAACCAAGTCCAAGTAAACCAACATAACACCAAAGTAGTTGACATCTTCAACCAAAACCTTGCGTGCATCTTCTTCAGATATTTTGCCCTTGCGACGCTCTACCAAGGCAGCAACCATTTCTTCAAATTGAGGATAATGTTGAGGGTCAATGACTTCATAACCATCCATGATCCCTTCAATTTCAAGATAAATTTTAATTTTTTCAGGATTTCCAAGCAAAACAGGAATCACTTCTGTTTCTTTTACCAGGCGTTTAGTTGCTTGAAGAATACGAGGTTCTTCCCCTTCAGGGAGAACGATACGAGCATTTTTACCAACCAGGTTGGATTTGAGACTTTCAAAAACTTCCATGAGTTTTCTCCTTTAAGATAATAATTATACTCTGAATCAGTTTTTATAGAGTATTAGTTGATAACTGGGTAATAAGGTTGCTGAAATCATCCGGCAAGGGACTTTCTAACTGCAAGTCTTGCTCTAAAAACGGATGATAAAAGGATAGGTAATGGCAATGCAGGGCCTGACGTTGGATGCCGTCGTCCAGACTACCACCGTATAAATCATCTCCCAACAAAGGAAAACCAATATGAGAAAAGTGGACTCGAATTTGGTGGGTTCGACCAGTATGCAGGCGAATATCAACCAAGTGAATACTTCCATAAGAAGCTACAATCTTGTAGGATGTATGGGCATACTTTCCACCTTTAGCCACTCGTCTAGTGATAATGGAGTCTTCATCACGCGCAATCGGAGCAATAATTTCTCCTTCCGACTCCAAATGTCCATCCCCCTTAACCAAAGCAAAGTAGCGTTTTTCAATGGACTTCTTCTGCAACTGCTTGTCTAATCGTGCGTGGGCATATCCGTGCTTGGCAAAGAGCATCAAGCCAGAAGTGTCCCTATCAAGCCTAGTTACAATGTGAACCTGCTGATTTTCGTAATTTTGCTTGACATAGTAACCCTTGATAAAATTAGCAATGGTATTGGAGTGATTGACACTAGGAATAGAAGCCACTCCATAGGGTTTATTCAAGACTAGAAAATGGTCATCCTCATAGAGAATGTCTAATGGTCTCTCGATAGCTTCGAGAGTTTCAAAACCTTCCTCAGCGGGAATATCAATGGTAACTCGGTCTCCAATATCCAATAGATAGGTTGCATTTTGCGGTTGGTCATTGACCAGAATAGCTCCGCCTCGAAACTTAATCTTAGCCAGCAGCCCCTTAGAAACCTCGTGCTTTTTTAAGAAGGTCTTAACCTTGACATGCTCATCTGCGATAAATTCAAACCTCATTCGTCCACCTCGCCGATGAAAGCATCCTTAACACGATTCCAGAAACTGGTATGGCTCGGCGATGCGACAAAGTGAATCTTATGATGGTCGATTTGATACTCAATTCGCTCAATATTGCGGAAGGAATAAACGCTATTGTCAACCGAAATGGTATGGTAATCGTTTCTCGTTGGAATGAGTTCAATCTTATCCTTCTTAGGAACAATAATAGATGAACCCAGCGTTCGATAAACACGATTGTTAAGGCTGGCAATTTCTGTCAACTGCAGAGCTTCAATGGTAGGGTGTAAAACAGCTCCGCCGAGCGACTTGTTATAGGCTGTACTACCAGTCGGTGTCGAAACTGTTAGCCCGTCTCCACGAAAACGTTCAAAGGGAACACCATTGATGACAATATCTGCTACCATTGTTCGATCCGACCTTCGGATACTAGCTTCATTTAGTGCTCTAAAAATCTTCACTTCACCATTTCCAAGAAAGACCTTCACATTTAGAACAGGGTAAGAGACTCTTGCTCCTGTATCTAGCTGCAAATTAGTCACTAGCTTGTCCAACTCAAAATCACGGTAGTCCGTATAGAAGCCCAAATGTCCAGTGTGAACACCGATAAAGCGTACCTTGTCAAGCTGATTTTCGTACTTATGAAAGGCCGACAAGAGCATGCCATCCCCACCAATGGAAATAACGATATCTGGATTGGTATCATTGAGTATAAACTGATTTCTCTTCAAACGATCTCGCAATTCATACAAAACCCTTTGACTCTGTGGTTTTCTATTGGCTATCAGGTCAATTCGTTTACCTGTATTCTTCATCTGTATCGTCACTGTTTCCTACACCATCATTTAATTTTCTACTCAAAGGATCAAAAAGTGCCTGGGCTTCTTGGATATCATCACGAATTTTACCCATTTCTTCATCCAACTGATGGGCAATTTTGGCAGTAATTTCCAGTCTCTTTTTAATTTCCTCTGGGAAAGCCCCTTGGTACTTGTAGTTGAGAGAATGTTCTATCGTTGCCCAGAAATTCATGGCCAAGGTACGTATTTGAATTTCCGCCAATATGGTCTTAGCACCATTGATAGTGTCAACCATATATTCTACTACCACATGATAGGAACGGTAGCCTGAAGCCTTTCGATGAGTAATGTAATCTCGCTCTTGTACGATCCGCATATCCTGACGCTTGCGCAAAATAGCCACAACTTCTTGGACGTCATCTACAAACTGGACCATCACACGCAAACCAGCAATATCCTGTAAATCGTGTTCTAAGGTCGCATAAGTAATACCACGTCGAGCCATTTTTTCCTTGATACTTTCAATTGGCTTGACTCGACCAGTCACAAACTCAATCGGAGAATGCTTATTTTGCTTGCGATATTGCTTCCGAATACCACGTAGTTTAATCTTTAACTCACCAACAGCTTGAATGTAAGGATCTAGAAATTCTTCCCATTCTAAGGTCATATATTCTCCCTTGTTCTCATATTATCCTTCAAAAATATCTTTGATTTTTTCTCCAGATTCATATACAATAAATACAATGCTTATTATACCATAAATCCGCTTTCAACGATAAAGAAAAGGTAAGAAAAATGAAACATTTAGAAATTGAATTGAAAACACTATTGAAAAAAGATGAATATGATCGTCTAAAAGAGCAGTTCACTGGTATCACTCCTGTTCTTCAAAAAAATTACTACATCGACACGCCTAATTTTGAACTGCGAGAAAAGAAAGTTGCTATGCGCATTCGAACTTTTGAAGACTGGGCAGAATTGACACTCAAAGTCCCACAAAGTATCGGAAACATGGAATACAATCAAAAATTGCAACTAAAAGATGCTGAAAACTATCTGGCTAAGGAAGAACTTCCTCAAGGGCTAGTAGTGGATGAATTGGTGAAACATGGTATCCAAAGTAAAAAGTGGCAGGTTCTTGGTTGTCTAACAACGCTTCGCTATGAAATGCAAACAGCTATTGGTCTCATGGCGCTAGATGAGAGTCAATACTTTGATATGACAGATTACGAATTGGAGCTTGAAGTGGAAAATCACGAGCAAGGCAAACAAGATTTCCAGCAATTTTTAGAGGAAAATCAGATTGCTTATCAAAAAGCTCCTTCAAAATTAGTTCGATTTGTCAAAAGCATGAAAAATAGCTGAAATAATCTTCATTTTTTGGTAAAATATAAAAGATAAAAATACACAAATCCCAGTTCATATAGGTAAGACAGATATAACTAGGATTTATAAAGTTTACAGAGGACGGTCTATAATGTCAGATAGAAAAAATATGAAACTTTTCGCACTCAACTCTAACCAAGAGATTGCACAGAAAATTGCACAAGCTGTTGGTGTACCGCTTGGAAAACTATCATCACGTCAATTTTCTGATGGAGAGATCCAAGTTAATATCGAAGAGAGTGTTCGTGGATACGATGTTTACATCATCCAATCTACAAGCTTTCCTGTTAACAACCACCTAATGGAATTGTTAATCATGGTTGATGCTTGTGTGCGTGCAAGTGCTCACAGTATCAACGTTGTCCTTCCGTATTTTGGCTATGCACGTCAAGACCGCATTGCTTGTCCTCGTGAGCCACTTACAGCAAAACTAGTTGCCAATATGCTGGTTAAGGCTGGGGTTGATCGTATCCTGACTCTTGATTTGCATGCCGTTCAGGTTCAAGGTTTCTTTGATATTCCAGTCGATAATCTTTTCACAGTTCCCCTATTTGCAAAACATTACTGCGATAAGGGCCTACTTGGTTCAGATGTTGTTGTCGTTAGCCCTAAAAATTCAGGGGTGAAACGTGCTCGTAGCCTGGCTGAATATCTTGATGCTCCTATCGCCATTATCGACTACCCTCAAGACGATGCAACTCGCAACGAAGGTTATATCATCGGTGATGTTGAAGGTAAAAAAGCTATCTTGATTGACGATATTTTAAATACAGGCCGCACCTTCTCTGAAGCTGCTAAAATCGTTGAACGTGAAGGGGCTACAGAAATTTATGCTGTTTCCAGCCACGGTCTCTTCGTCGAGGGAGCTGCTGAACTTCTTGACAATACTAAGATTAAAGAAATTCTTGTGACTGATTCAGTAGCAACAAAAGAAAAAACTCCTAAAAATGTATGCTACATCACTGCTAGTGAGTTAATTGGTGATGCTATCGTCCGTATCCACGAAAGAAAACCAGTCAGCCCACTCTTTGCCTACAACAAAAAGAAATAAGGTGATTCTTTGATTTATTTGGACAATGCTGCGACGACTCCTATGTCAGCAGTTGCTATTTCAGCTATGACCGAGCTTATGCAAGGAACCTATGGAAATCCTTCTAGTATTCATGGTCATGGTCGTCAAGCTGGTAAACTCTTGCGAGAAGCCCGTCAGGAACTAGCTCAGTTACTGGGGACAAAACCTCAACATATCTTTTTCACTTCTGGTGGGACTGAAGGCAACAATACTGCCATCATTGGCTACTGCCTTCGTCATCAAGAACAAGGAAAACATATCATCACAACTGCCATTGAGCACCATGCCGTCCTTGAAACCATTGATTACTTGGTTCAACACTTTGGTTTTGAAGCAACCATTATCCAACCAGAAAATCAAGAAATCACAGCCCAACAAATTCAAAAGGCCTTACGTGATGATACGATTTTGGTTTCTACCATGTTCGCCAATAATGAAACTGGAAACCTACTGCCCATTGCTGAAATTGGCCAAATACTCAAGCAACACCCAGCCGCCTATCATGTCGATGCTGTTCAGGCTATTGGTAAGATCCCTATACACCCAGAAGAATTGGGCATTGATTTTCTCACTGCTTCTGCCCACAAGTTCCATGGTCCTAAGGGAATCGGTTTTCTCTACGCATCTAGCATGGACTTTGATTCCTATCTTCATGGCGGAGACCAAGAACAGAAAAAACGAGCCGGAACTGAAAATCTAGCTGCCATCGTGGGTATGGTTGCAGCCCTAAAAGAAGACCTAGAAAAACAAGAAGAACATTTCCAACATGTACAAAATCTAGAAACTGCCTTTCTGGCAGAGCTAGAGGACATTCAATATTACCTGAATAGAGGCGAACACCATCTCCCTTATGTTCTCAATATTGGATTTCCTGGACAGAAAAATGATCTCTTACTCCTTCGTCTAGATTTGGCTGGAATTTCAATCTCTACTGGCTCAGCCTGTACGGCAGGCATTGTCCAATCCAGCCATGTTCTTGAAGCCATGTACGGAGCAAATTCAGAACGCTTGAAGGAATCCGTTCGCATCAGTTTGTCGCCACAAAATACTGTTGAAGACCTACAAACCCTCGCAAAAACCTTAAAAGAAATTATCGGAGGTTAGCCATATGGCATTTGAAAAAACCATTCAGTTAAAAAATTGTCGTTACGACTACACTCTTAGCCCTTCTGTTAAAAAATTCACCCTCAAAGATAACACCTTTTTTGAGACTAAGGTTGGTAACTATGAACTGACTCGCCTTTTGGAAAAAGTGCCAAACAGTGGTGAAGGCTTCCAACTCAAAATCATCATTAACAAGGAACTTACAGGGGCTAAAATCAATATCACTGACAAGTTTGGTCTTCGTCTGGTTGATATTTTCAAATCAGAAGACCACCACATTCATCAGGAAAAATTCTACTTCCTCATGGATAGCTTAGTAGAACGTGGTGTCTTTACAAAATCTGAAAGATAGGTCCCATATGTTTCAACTGACCTATAAAGACAGCTATCATGTAGAGCGGACTCTCAAGTATGAAGATTATGAGGCTCTCATGCTAGCTCTGTCAGGATGTGTGACTCTGCCAGATACACTTTATGTAACTTCTTTGACCTTTAAAGGGCAGGAAGTTTACCAAGGTCTGGTCGGAGACCTCTACCGTTTTCTATCACATGCAGATTTTTTACAACAAAACTAAGATTTTTCTTAGTTTTTTCTTGTTTTTGTTGATTTTTTCACAATGTTTCTATAAAATAGAAGAATAGAAAGGTTGTGATTTTGTGAAAGATAAACAGTCTGCTATTCCAAAAGCTACAGCGAAAAGACTCTCTCTCTACTATCGAATTTTTAAGAGATTTCATGCAGAAAAGATTGAACGTGCCAACTCTAAACAAATTGCAGAGGCTATCGGTATTGATTCAGCGACAGTTCGTCGTGATTTTTCCTATTTTGGTGAACTAGGTCGTCGTGGTTTTGGCTATGATGTCAAAAAACTGATGACGTTTTTTGCCGATTTGCTCAATGATAACTCCATTACCAATGTCATGCTAGTAGGTATTGGAAATATGGGCCATGCCCTTCTCCACTACCGCTTCCACGAGCGTAACAAGATGAAGATTATCATGGCCTTTGACCTAGATGACCATCCTGAAGTCGGTACCCAAACTCCTGACGGGATTCCCATTTACGGAATTTCTCAAATCAAGGATAAAATCAAGGATGCTGATGTCAAGACTGCTATCCTGACCGTTCCCAGCGTCAAGTCACAAGAGGTCGCTAATCTCTTGGTTGATGCTGGCGTAAAAGGAATTCTTAGTTTTTCACCAGTCCATCTGCATTTACCAAAAGATGTGGTCGTTCAGTATGTCGATTTGACAAGTGAACTCCAAACCCTCCTCTATTTCATGCGAAAAGAGGATTAGAAAGCGAAAATCATTTTATGAAAAAACCAGTTATAGGGATTACAGGAAACGAAAAAACTCATCCTGATGATGACATCATGATGAGCTACGCAGCAAAAGGCTTTGTTGAAGGCGTTAAAGACGCTGGAGGGATTCCCATCATCCTACCGATTGGTGATCAAGAAATGGCCTGCCACTATATCAGTATGATTGACAAGCTCATCTTGACAGGTGGGCAAAATGTTGATCCAAAATTCTATGGTGAACCAAAAACCATTGATAGCGATGACTACCACCTTCAAAGAGATATCTTCGAACTAGCCCTCATCAAGGAATCTATCAAACAGCAAAAGCCGATTTTCTCTGTCTGTCGTGGGACTCAGCTTTTTAACGTTGCCATGGGCGGAACTCTGTACCAAGATATCGAAGACCATTGGCAGGATTGTTCTGCCGAGTACACAACTCAACGCTTGGTGACAGAGCCTGATACAGTTCTTCGAGAAATCTATGGAGAAATTTCCCATATCAACTCCTTCCACCACCAGAGCATCAAGGATTTAGCACCAAATTTAAAGATTGCAGCTCATGATCCTAAAGATGGTATCATTGAGGCTGTCATGAGTACGGATGATGTTCCCTTTCTCGGTGTCCAATGGCACCCAGAATTTCTATTTGAAAATCGTCCCAAAGATAAAAACCTCTTTGACTATGTCGTTAATGACCTTTAGATTAAATCCGTCTTTTCACGGTAACTAAAGTAACTAGAATGTGAGACAATCAAATGGTCCAAGAGGACAATTCCCATCAGGTCACAGGCTTCTTTGACAAGTTTAGTGACATGATCATCATTCCGGCTAGGAGCTACTGCTCCCGAAGGATGATTGTGAACCAAGATGAGTGAAGTCGCCATATGCTTGATGGCATAGTGAAGAATCTCTCGCGGTTCAGCGATACTACGAGTTGCAGAACCGATAAAAATGGTCTGTTGATGGATGATTTGATTTTGAGTATTGAGATAGAGCGCCACCAGGTGCTCTTGTTTTTTATGTCCCAATTCCTGCTGCATCTTCTTGGCCAACTTTTGACTGCTGAGAATACTTTCCATTTCAAGGGTCTCATGTTTATGAATACGATGCCCCAATTCAATCATAGCTTGCAACTCTATAGCCTTAACACGACCGATACCAGACAGACTCTGCAATTCCTGCAGGGTCATTTTTTTCAAATCCGTTAGGCTTGAAAGGTTGTTCAAGACTTTCTGGGCAATTTCAAAAACGCTGGCTTGACGTGTTCCTGTCCTAAGTAAAATAGCTAGCAACTCTTGGTTACTGAGCGCTTCTACTCCTTCCTTGGCTAGTCTTTCTCTTGGCAATAGTGAATCTTCTTGGAATGAAATACTGTACATAAAAATCCTCCTCACTTTATTATTCGTGAGAAGGATGGAAAATTAGATTTTTTTCTCAATTGGGGCTACACTAGCTAAAAGTTTTTTCAAACCTACTTCTGGGAAATTGATTTTTAATTCCTGAGTAGCTCCGTTACCTGAAACTTCCAGAACAGTTCCCTCTCCCCATTTCTTGTGGAGGGCAATATCACCAATAGACCAATTTGCCTCGCTAGACGCTGATTTTGTGCCAGCTATAAATTGACCAAATGGGAGACCGCTTGACTGGATAGTTTTTGGAGCAGCACTGCGTTTACGGTCTTGGAGGGCCTGCGCCAAACTCATACCTTGACCGAAGGCAAGGCCACCACTACTATATGATGCTTTAAAGCTTGTATTTGCTGGACGAGCCAACCCTTGATACTCAAGTAAGTCTGAACTGATTTCGTTAATAAAACGAGTCGGACGATTGTAGTTGGTACGACCAAAAAGCAGGCGCGAGTTGGCATTGGTCAGATAGAGAATTTTCTCTGCACGCGTAATTCCTACATAGGCCAGACGGCGTTCTTCTTCTAATTCATCTTGATCTTCAGCTGCACGGCTAAGCGGAAAGACATTTTCTTCCATCCCAATCAAAAAGACAACTGGAAACTCAAGACCTTTGGCAGCATGCAGGGTCATCAAGGTCACTTCTGATGTCTCCTGACTGCCTGAATCTGTGTCTGCAATCAAGGCCAAATCATTTAGGAAACGACTCAGTTTATCCAGACCAGTTTCCTCTTCTGGCCCATCAGAGATGTCATCAAAGTTTTTCGTCACAGAAAGGAACTCTTCAATATTTTCAACCCTAGCCTTGCTTTCTAAGGTCGCTTGAGCATTTAGAATATCGACGTAACCTGTTTTTTCTAGGACGGCCTCAACCAACTCTGTAATATTTAATTGATCTAGCTGCTCTCGTAAATCTAGAATCATATTGGCAAAATCCCAGATAGACTGGACTGCTTTACCCTTGATACCAGATAACATGATATTAGCTGAAGCATCTAGCATGGACATATCTTGCATATTCGCAAAGTCACGGATTTTCTCAACTGTACCTGGCCCAATTCCACGTTTAGGCTCGTTGATAATACGCTCAAAACTGATATTGTCACTCAAATTGGCAATAAGATTAAGATAAGCGATAATATCGCGGATTTCCTTACGGCTGTAGAACTTGGTTCCTCCGACCATTGTATAAGGAATATTGGACTTAAGCAAGGCTTCCTCAATAGTACGGGACTGGGCATTAGTCCGATAGAGAACTGCAAAATCCTTGTGAAGGAAGTTTTGACTCCGACCAAGTTCATCGATGGTTTTGGCTACAAATACAGCCTCATCCAGCTCATCATTGGCACGATAGTAAACGATTTGCTCCCCATCAGCATTTTGAGTCCAGAGATTCTTAGGACGGCGGTTTTTATTGTTTTTAATGACCTCGTTGGCCGCTTGGAGAATGATTTTGGTGGAACGGTAATTCTCCTCCAACAAAACAACCTTGGCTTGGGGATAATCTTTCTCGAAATCCAAGATATTCTGCATGTCAGCACCACGCCAACCGTAGATGGACTGGTCAGCATCCCCAACCACACAGATATTTTTAAAACGGGAAGCCAAGAGTTTAACCAATTGGTACTGTGCGTGGTTGGTATCTTGGTACTCATCAACATGGATGTACTGAAATTTTTGCTGGTAGTAGGTCAAGACATCAGGATTTTGATCAAAGAGACGCAGAGTCAGCATAATCAAATCATCAAAGTCAACCGACTCCGACTGACGAAGCTCTTTCTGATAGGCTGTATAACACTGGGCCACGATTTGCGTGTACATATCTCCAGCTTGGGCAGCATAAGCCACATCATCAATCAAATCATTCTTAGCATTGGAAATAGTTCCTAAAATGCTCCGTTCATTCCATTTTTTCGGATCCAAGTTTAACTGCTTAAGAATGCGTTTCATAAGAGTTCGCTGTTCACCAGGATCCACAATAGTAAAATTACGATTGTAGCCAATATGGTCCGCATCGCGACGCAGAATACGCACACACATGGAGTGAAAGGTCGCTATCAAACAGTCCTGAGTGGCTGGATTGAGGCTATAAGCACGCTCTTTCATCTCACGCGCAGCCTTATTAGTAAAGGTAATAGCCAAGATATTCCACGGATTGACAAGCTTTTCATCAATCAAATAAGCGATACGGTGGGTCAAAACTCGGGTCTTTCCAGAACCAGCCCCCGCCATGATCAACAAGGGACCTTCTGTCGTTTGCACCGCCTCAGCCTGACGGTCATTCATTCCATTTAATAATGCGTTCATCTTCTCTTCCTTACTCTTGAAGTCAATATTTCTATTATATCAAAAATCAAGGAAAATATCTTTAACTAGACTGGTTACGTGTAGAAGGCAACTTCTTATATCTAGATAAAAAATGAGCTTGGATATTATTTCCAAACTCATTTGATTTCAATTAAACTATTAGAACAAGCCTAGAACGGTTCCGTCACTTTCAACATCCATGTTGAGAGCTGCTGGTCGTTTTGGAAGACCTGGCATGGTCATGACATCGCCAGTTAAGGCAACGATGAAGCCTGCACCTAATTTTGGCACCAATTCGCGAATGGTAATTTCAAAGTTTTCAGGTGCTCCAAGTGCATTTGGATTGTCTGAGAAACTGTATTGAGTTTTAGCCATACAGATTGGCAATTTGTCCCAACCATTTTGAACAATTTGAGCGATTTGCGTTTGAGCTTTCTTCTCAAAATTTACTTTGCTACCACGGTAGATTTCAGTGACAATCTTTTCAATCTTTTCTTGGACAGAAAGGTCATTGTCATACAAACGTTTATAGTTAGCTGGGGTTTCAGCGATGGTTTTGACAACTGTTTCGGCAAGTGCTACTCCACCTTCTGCACCATCAGCCCAGACACTAGCCAATTCAACTGGTACATCGATTGAGTCACAAAGTTCTTTCAAGGCTGCAATTTCAGCTTCAGTATCAGAGACAAATTCATTGATTGCTACAACTGCAGGTACACCAAATTTACGGATATTTTCAACATGGCGTTTCAAGTTGGCAAAACCGGCACGAACTGCTTCTACATTTTCCTCTGTAAGAGCATCCTTAGCCACGCCACCATTCATCTTAAGGGCACGAAGGGTTGCAACAATAACTACTGCATCTGGATATGTTGGCAAGTTTGGTGTCTTAATATCAAGGAATTTCTCGGCACCAAGGTCAGCACCAAAACCAGCTTCTGTGACTGTGTAATCAGCTAAGTGAAGGGCTGTGCTTGTTGCCAAGACTGAATTACATCCATGAGCAATATTGGCAAATGGACCACCGTGTACAAAAGCAGGTGTACCGTAAATTGTCTGAACCAGATTTGGCTTAATAGCATCCTTCAAAATCAATGCTAAGGCACCCTCAACCTGCAAATCGCCAACAGAAACAGGTGTACGATCATAACGATAACCGATAACGATATTAGCCAAACGGCGTTTCAAATCTTCAATATCAGTCGCCAAACAAAGAATTGCCATGATTTCAGAAGCAACTGTAATATCAAAACCATCCTCACGAGGAATACCGTTTAGAGGACCACCAAGTCCAACGGTTACATGACGAAGTGCACGATCATTCAAGTCCACTACACGTTTCCAGAGGATACGACGTTGGTCAATCCCCAACTCATTCCCTTGGTGCAAGTGGTTGTCAATCAATGCTGAAAGAGCATTATTAGCAGTTGTAATGGCATGCATGTCTCCAGTAAAGTGGAGGTTGATGTCTTCCATTGGCAGCACTTGGGCGTAACCACCACCAGCAGCACCACCCTTAATCCCCATTACTGGACCAAGAGATGGTTCGCGGATAGCAATCATGGTTTTCTTGCCAATCTTGTTCAAGGCATCCGCTAGACCAATGGTAATAGTTGATTTCCCTTCACCTGCAGGTGTTGGGTTGATAGCAGTAACCAAAATCAATTTCCCAACTGGATTGCTCTCAACTGCACGAATTTTATCAAAGCTGAGTTTAGCCTTGTACTTTCCATACAACTCCAAATCATCGTAAGAAATACCAAGTTTCTCTACAACATCAACGATTGGCTTCAACTCAATACTCTGTGCGATTTCAATATCTGTTTTCATTCAAAACTCCTCTAACCTCTAATGTGATAATTCATTATAACACAAAACAAGATTTTTAACATCCTTAAACTCTCTAAACGTTCGTAAATATCCCTGTTTTTAAGATTTTTAGAGTCCTTTCTTAAATTTTATATGGCTTTATAGTTTGAAACTATAGAATAATGAAAAAATAATTTAGTCAAGAAAATAGCTGTCAATTTCAGATAAATTATGTAAAATTATTGTATCTTCAATTTCTAATTTTTCTGCCAACTCAATAGAATATTCAAAACTAAGTTTAGTGTTTAACGATAAATCAAACGAGTAATCTTGTAATTTACCCAGTTTTTTATATTTTTCTATGATTTCATTATAAATAGCAAGATAATGCTTATCTAATATTTTTATGTAATTATTCAGATTTTCCTGGTAGTCTTGAATGATTTTTTGTTCGCTATCATTTAATATTCCCTTCCCTATTTCCCAAATGATTAAGCTGGCTATTGAACCTACTACAGAACCTAGAACTGGTATAGGAATCATTGCTTGACCAATACAAGCACCAATTGTTGCAAAGGAAGCATCCATTACATTTAATATCAAGAGATTCATAAATTCATCTTGGGTTATTTCTGTAGATCTATACTTTAGAACAATGTCTATCATTCCATAAGTTGCCGTAACTAAAGCACTGGCATTTGGAGCACTAATCCCCAAGACATTTGTTAATCCGTAAATGGAATACCCAGATATTGCACCCTTTACAACTCCTTCAGCTGTATTCAATCCACAATCTAACCAATCTGATTGTTCGAATTCGAAAATACTTTTTCCATCTTTATATTTTCCATACACACTTGACATCAAAGCTAACCCCCCCTGTAAAAAAGCGGCGTTCCTTGCAATCTTGTTAGCTTCTTTTATTCTTGGTAATGAATTTTTTTGTGCTACTAACCGTTTTCTATTTAACTCTTGTTGTTTTAGTCTGACAGTTTTACAAATATTCCTCTCCTCGGAATCTAAAATGGAATTTATTGAATTTCTTTGAGCATCATCATAATTTAGAACAGATGATTTCATCCAAGATTTATATGAAGTAAGTCCCTTGCTTTCGGTAATATCATTAATCATTTGTCGTATATCCGTAATTTGTTTAATAGATAATCGTTTACCATTAAATTCAACTTCTTTGGCCCCAGCCATTATTTTTTCAAATACTAGAACGTGATCTTTTGGAAACATCATTCTCATTTTTGCACTGTAATTAAATGATTGAGCTAGTTCATCACGTAAATTATTATAAAACTTCATTTGAATGGTATTTCTACCAATTAACAAATCAGCTGGTCCATTATCATTCAATACTTTTACAATAGGATGTAATCCTTCAAAAGCTCTTCTCGCATTCACAATTCCTGCTTCTGCAAATTCAGCAATAAAACCGTGACCGCCGTATTCACCTCCACGATTCTTTAGAATAACGTCTTCAATGTTATCTCTAGCATAGTTTAAGATTTTAGAGGCATTGTCCTTGTTTAAAATGACATTACGAGCTTCATCCTCAATCATTTTCATAGCAATTTGTAAGTCTTGAATTCTTAAGTTATTTAAGCAATTGATATATGCTCCAATACCTTGGTTAAATGCTTGATTAAAAATTTGATTAACCATTTATTTTAATTTCCTTATTTATCATAGCTGTCAGTGATAGTGTTGAATTCACTAAATTACCTGCTTTATATTTTTCATCTTCAGTAAATAAGCTATAGTCCATTCCAGTTAAAGATAAATTGGCTAAATAAATTCCTTCTGTTTGTTTTTCAGTTAATTCTATTAATTCCGTAACTTCTATTACTTTTTCTTTAAGTTGTCTAGCCAACAATTCTACCTTTTTCTGTTCCTCTATAGCCTCTTTTGCAACTTCTTCATTTTTCCTATTAGCTACTACACCAGCGCCTACAGAAGCGGTCAACATAACGCCTGCAATTCCCCAACCGACAGGACCAGCCAATGCTAAAAATGCGTTACCGGCTGCCACTCCACCGCCACCAGCTGCTACACTTCCACCACCTAACCAAGCCAGAGCGGCGCTATTTGCTGCAGCACCTGTCAAACTTGAAATTGCAGTACCTGTTGATGCAACACCAAATGTAGTTGCAACACCCATAGCGGCAGTAGGACCTAAAGTTGCAACTGTTACTCCTAATGCGCTAAGAGAAGCCGTAGTCGCTGTGCTACCACTTGCTAATTCAGCTTCCTTAATTGACTGTGAAATAGCAATTTGCTTATCTTCAAAATTCTGAATTTCAACATCAATTTCTTCTAATTTTGTTTCAAACTCTTTTGGCTTATTTGCTAGCTTACTAATTCTTTCTTCAATAATTTTTACAACTTTGACCGCTTTTTCCCTAATCTGATAGAGTTCTGTTGATTTATTAGCTAAATTATCAGCTTCATCGTTATACAATCTTATAGATTCTTTATATCCCTCGACAGCTTCTTGTCTAAGTTTAGAATTAAAAAGGTCAACAGCATCAATTTGTTCTTTCGTATTATTCACTATTTTACCTGCTTCATTAAAAGTTTCCGATGAAGCTTTAGTTACATGTTCTACCACATCACTAGCTACCCCAATAGCTTTTTCAGAAACATCTGTGATAACATCGCCAACCTGACTTGAAACATCTTCAATAACTTTTACAGACTCTGTAATAGCTTCTCCAGTAAATTTACCTGCTTCATTTAATACTTTACTGGTAGCGGATCCAGCATCATTCAATACCTTACTAGCTTCTTTTGTAAAATTGTCAGCAAATTTAAAAAAAATTCATTCAGCATTCTCCTTATTGCATATATTTCTATTATCCTATAAACAGGAGAGATTGTCAAAATCGACCATATATTAATTTACTTAATTTTCATCACTTTCATTTTACTTACCGTTTATTTTTGTGTACAATAGTGCTATGAAAATTTTAGTTACATCGGGCGGTACCAGTGAAGCTATTGATAGTGTCCGCTCTATCACTAACCATTCTACAGGTCACTTGGGAAAAATCATCACAGAAACCTTGCTTGCTGCAGGGCATAAAGTTTGTTTGATAACAACAAAACGAGCTCTAAAGCCAGAAGCCCATCCCAACCTAAGCATTCAAGAAATTAACAATACAAACGACCTTCTCCTTGAAATGCAAGAACGTGTCAAGGACTATCAAGTCTTGATCCACTCAATGGCTGTTTCTGACTACACTCCTGTCTATATGACAGGGTTTGAGGAAGTTCAGGCTAGCTCCAATCTGGAAGAATTTTTAAGCAAGCAAAATCATCAGGCTAAGATTTCTTCAATTGACGAGGTTCAGGTTTTGTTCCTGAAAAAAACACCCAAAATCATCTCTCTAGTCAAGGAATGGAATCCTGCTATTCATCTGATTGGTTTCAAACTGCTGGTTGATGTTAACGAAGACCATCTGGTTGACATTGCTAGAAAAAGTCTTATCAATAATCAAGCAGACTTAATCATTGCAAATGACCAGACTCAAATTTCAACAGACAAGCATCGTGCTATCTTTGTTGAGAAAGATCATCTTCAAACAGTCCAGACTAAAGAAGAAATTGCAGAACTCCTCCTTGAAAAAATTCAAGCCTACCATTCTTAGAAAGGAAAGATATGGCACATATTCTCTTGGCTGTAACGGGGTCAATCGCCTCTTACAAGTCGGCAGATTTAGTCAGTTCTCTAAAAAAACAAGGTCATCAAGTCACGGTTTTAATGACTCAGGCCGCTACAGAGTTTATCCAACCTTTGACACTACAGGTCTTATCACAGAATCCTGTCCACCTGGATGTCATGAAGGAACCCTATCCTAATCAGATTAATCATATCGAACTTGGAAAAAAGGCAGATTTATTTATCGTAGCCCCTGCAACAGCTAACACCATTGCAAAGCTAGCCCACGGCTATGCTGACAACATGGTAACCAGCATAGCTCTAGCCTTGCCCAAAAATATTCCTAAACTAATAGCTCCTGCTATGAATACAAAAATGTATGACCATCCGGCAACTCAGACTAATCTGAAAACATTAGAAACATACGGCTATCAGCTGATTGCTCCGAAGGAATCCCTACTAGCTTGTGGAGACCATGGACGAGGAGCTTTAGCTGACCTCACAATTATTTTAGAAAGAATAAAGGAAACTCTCGATGAAAAAACGCTCTAATATTGCACCTATTGCTATCTTTTTTGCAACCATGCTCGTTGTACACTTTCTGAGCTCGCTTGCCTTTAACCTTTTTCCATTTCCAATCAAACCGACCATTGTTCATATTCCTGTCATTATTGCCAGCATTATCTACGGTCCACGAGTTGGGGTTACACTTGGATTTTTGATGGGGCTACTTAGCTTGACGGTTAACACAATTACAATTCTACCGACAAGCTACCTCTTCTCACCATTTGTACCAAATGGGAACATCTACTCAGCTATCATTGCCATCGTCCCACGTATTTTGATTGGTTTAACTCCTTATCTGGTCTATAAACTGATGAAAAATAAAACTGGTCTGATTTTAGCTGGTGCCCTTGGTTCACTTACCAACACAGTCTTTGTACTCGGTGGAATTTTCTACCTTTTTGGAAATGTTTTTGATGGTAATATCCAAAAACTCCTAGCAACCGTTATCTCAACAAATTCAATTGCCGAATTAGTCATTTCCGCAGTTCTAACCCTAGCCATTGTTCCAAGATTACAAACTTTGAAGAAATAAAAACAATCTCCGCTTTCATGCTTGAAGGTGGAGATTTTGTTCTGTATATTTTATTTTTTAGTGAAATTTTTACCAGTAAAATATATTGAAATAAGATACCAACAAATAGATTAGGGAATTCAAATTAATTTCTAGAAATATTTTATCATTCATGATATACTCTTCCAGTTTCAAACTACTATATTTATACTCAATGAAAATCAAAAAGTAAACTAGGAAGATAGCCGCAAGTTGCTCAAAACACGGTTTTGAGGTTCTGGATAGAACTGACGAAGCCAGCTCAAAATACTGTTTTGAGATTGCAGATGGAAGCTGACATGGTTTGAAGAGGTTTTCGAAGAGTATTAACTAAAAAACGACCTATAAACCCAAGTAAATACTTGATTTATTGTCTTGTTTATTGTACTATACTAGTGTATATACAGTTAAAAAGGAGATTCTTATGAATACACGGAAAAAGACACAATTTATGACAATGACTGCCCTCTTAACGGCTATTGCGATTTTGATTCCAATTGTTATGCCTTTTAAGATTGTCATTCCACCTGCTTCTTACACTTTGGGGAGCCACATTGCTATTTTTATCGCCATGTTCTTATCGCCCTTGATGGCTGTTTTTGTCATCCTAGCCTCTAGTTTTGGATTTTTGATGGCTGGCTATCCTATGGTTATCGTATTTCGAGCTTTTTCCCATATCTTTTTTGGGACTTTGGGAGCTCTTTACCTACAAAAATTCCCCGATACCCTAGATAAACCAAAAGCTTCCTTGATTTTCAACTTTGTTTTGGCTGTTGTTCATGCCCTTGCTGAAGTATTGGCCTGTGTCGTTTTTTACGCAACTTCCGGTACCAATGTAGAAAATATGTTTTATGTTCTCTTTGTACTAGTTGGATTTGGCACAATTATCCATAGTATGGTAGACTATACATTAGCACTAGCTGTCTATAAAGTGCTTCGAAAACGCCGTTAAAAGGAAGAACTATGACAAAAGATCGCAAACAAGCCCTGCTCCAACTCTTGAAAGAAGCTCCTAAAGCCCTCAATGGCCAAAGTTTGGCTGAACATTTTCATGTCACTCGACAAGTTATTGTTCAAGATATTGCAATTTTAAGAGCTGATGGAGCTCCAATTCTATCTACCAATCGTGGTTATATCTATAAGCAAATTGAAACCAATCCTTATGTTCACAAACTTTTTAAAGTCAAACATGAAGTTGAAGAAATCGGTCAAGAACTCCTTGCTATCATCGATAATGGAGGGCGTGTCCAGAATACCTTGATTGACCATCCCGTTTATGGAGAAATTGAAACCTTGCTGAAACTGTCTTGCCGCCGAGACGTGCAACATTTTCTAGAACAAGTCGAGCATTCTGACTTTAGACCTCTGTCTGAATTGACAGATGGCATCCATTACCACCTAGTCGAAGCTGAAACACAACAAGACCTCCGCTATATCGAGGAGGCCTTGGATCAGCTAGGTTATTTAGTAAAGGATTAGAAAATTTTCTTTTCCCAATCGTCTTCTGTACGGCGAGGGTAGAAAAATTCAGATTTGTCCGGAGTTTCCATCATCTCCATCAAGGGTAGCATATCATAGGCCAGATTCAAGTTTGGAATCTGGTCTTTTTGAATCCAATAGCTCAAATAGTAACAATGATATTTAAAAACTACATTGAATGAAGATGAATAAGTACCTACTTATTGAAAATATATCACCAGTTATGTTGATCAACATTATCCTTAGTCACAAGATAAATTGGAGAAACTGTTTCTTTTTCCAGTTTTTTCCCTTGATAATGATCTATTGCTGATTGAATAGCAATTTCACCCATCTTAGCTGGTTGCTGAGCAATAGTGGCAGTAATATCACCTTTTGCAATAGCATCATGTGCATCTGGTTGACCATCAATACCAACAATTAATACATTGCTAAGACCAGCTGCTTTTACTGCTTGTGCAGCTCCTAACGCCATCTCATCATTCTGTGCAAAGATTGCTTGTACTTCTTTGTTTCCTTGAATCATATTTTGCGCTGTATTCAAAGCTTTTGCGCGATCAAAATTAGCAGATTGACTAGAAAGAACATCTAAATTTGTCTTTGAAATTTGTTCAAATCCTTTACCTCTATCTACTGTTGCAGAAGCACCAGGGACTCCTGATAATTCAAAAGTTTTTGCTTTTTCTCCCAATTGCTTGGTAATAAATTCGGCAGCCATTTTACCTGCTTCTACGTTATCAGAAGCAACAGTTGTCAAGACTTCACCACCATTACTACCGCGGTCAATTAAGATTACTGGAATATTTGCATTATTAGCAGCTTTAATAGATGTAACAATTGCATCAGAATCAACTGGATTAATTAGTAAAGCATCTACATTTTGACTAATAAAATTCTGAATATCATCTGCTTGTCTAGCAGCATCATCTTGTGCATCTGCTATCTTCAAAGTTACTTCTTTTTCTCCTGCGGCTTTTTCAAGACCATCTTTCATAGCTACAAAATAGGGATTGTTAGTAGTCGAAATAGAAACTCCTAATTTTAATTCTTTTGCCGACTTTTGAGTCGTAGATTTATTATCATTTGATGAATTTCCTAAACCAGTTTTTCCACAAGCTACTAAAGCAAAAATAAATGTTACAAACAAAGCAAAAATGCTAATTTTTTTAATAATTTTCATGTTATTACTCCTCGTAATATATATCTATAGGGATAGTTTCCATCCCGACTATTGTTCGTCATCTAATAAATTGTTGCTATTTCCAAAAAAATTGAAAATGATTCTACTGTTTTACAACTTTAAAACGATCAATCAGAACAGCAATTAAAATTACAACTCCTTTTACTACTTGCTGCCAAAATGCTGAAACACCAATAATATTAAGTCCATTATTCAAAACTCCAATAATTAAAGCACCTATTAGAGTCCCCAGTATACGACCTTTACCTCCTGATAATGAGGTTCCCCCAAGAACAACAGCTGCAATAGCATCCATTTCATAACTAGCACCTGCTGTTGGTTGAGCAGAACTTAAGCGTGATGTTATAATCAATCCAGAAATTGAAGCCATCATACCTGAAATTGAATAAATGATAATTTTCACTTTATTTAGTTTCACACCTGATATATATGCTGCTTTTTCATTCCCCCCTATAGCATACACAGATTTACCAAATGCTGTTTTATGAAGTAAAACATATAAAACAATAAATACAATAAACATAATAATTACAGGAAATGGAATTCCTACTATGTAACCTTGCCCCAAAAATTGAAATAAGAATGTATCACTTAATCCTTTTGTAATAGGATTCCCATTTGTATAAACAAGTGTTGCGCCTCTAAAAATAGTCATAGTTGCTAAAGTAACGATAAATGGAGCTAATTTCCCGTAGGAAATCAATAACCCATTCATCATCCCCAGAATGCAACCCAAAATTAAAGAGATGAGAATTGCTAACGCAACAGGCATTCCAGATCCTAATAAACCAGCTGTTAGCGCACTGGATAAGGCTAAAATTGATCCTACTGATAAATCAATTCCACCTGTTAGAATAACAAAAGTCATTCCAAAAGCAATCAGTGCATTTGATGTTACTTGCAATAGTAAATTTAACAGATTATTTGCTGTTAAAAAATTTGAATTGATAATAGTGATGACAGCCATTAAAATTATCAATGCTATTACTGTTGTCAATTCTGACATATACTTCATAGTATTTTTCACACTATTGTCCTCCTGTAGCTAGTTGCATAACTTTTTCTTGTGTAGCTTCTTGACGTGTTAATTCTCCACTAATTCTTCCTTCATGCATGACCATAATACGATCACTGACTCCGATCACTTCTGGTAAATCTGAAGATACCATAATAATCGGCACACCTCGTTCAGCCAATTCATTCATTAATTG
Source organism: Streptococcus sp. 3705 (assembly GCF_013277145.1). Classification (GTDB taxonomy): domain Bacteria; phylum Bacillota; class Bacilli; order Lactobacillales; family Streptococcaceae; genus Streptococcus. Next base: position 38,003 of record NZ_VMMJ01000004.1, read on the forward strand.
GTAAATTTCACGCTTAGCACCAACATCTACCCCACGAGTTGGCTCATCTAGAATCAGTACTTTTGGAGCAATACCTATCCATTTTGCTAAAACTACTTTCTGTTGATTACCACCAGAAAGTGTTCCAACTTCCTTATCTGGATAACCTGATTTAATTCGTAGCCTATCTATTAAACGTTGTACAAATATACCACTTGTTTTATTATCGAAAATGCCATTTTTAACAAAATCACGAGTACTAGGTAAAGTCATATTATCTTTAATAGAAAAATCTAAAATCAATCCCTCATCTTTACGATCTTCTGTTAAGAAACCAATTCCATGCTTAATTGCTTCAAAAGGATTTTTAATTATCAGTTGTTCTTCGTTTATTATAATTTGACCAGATTTTAAAGAATCAATTCCAAAAATTGCTCGCATTATTTCAGTACGACCAGCACCCATCAAACCAGAAAAACCAAGAATTTCCCCTTGACGTACATAGAAAGAAATATCCGTAAAAGCATCACCAGAAAGATTCTTAGCTTGAAAAACAACATTCCCAATCTCAGCCTTTTTTTCTGGATAATAATCTTCTAATTCACGACCTACCATCTTCTGAACTAATTCATCCGCATTAGTTAACTTCGTTTTCTTAGTATCAATTACAAACCCATCCCTCATAACAGTTATAAGATCTGTAATCTTAAAGATTTCTTCCATCCGATGTGAAATATACACAATACCTACACCATCAGATTTTAATCCTTCTATCACTTTAAAAAGTGTTTCAGTTTCACGATCAGTTAAAGCTGCTGTGGGTTCATCCATAATTAACAAGGAAACTTCTGATAATAAACATTTTGCTATTTCTATCATTTGTTGTTGTCCGACTGATAATTGACCAATGATTGCATCGAGAGGAATAGATATATTAAGACGTTTAAATGCTTCTTTAGCTTTCCTTTCCATACTAGCTTTATCTAAAAACCCAATCGAATTTTTTATTTCTCTTCCTAAAAAAAGATTATCAAGTACAGTCATATCTGGCCAAGTATTCATTTCCTGATGAATAAAACTCAGTCCAAACCGTTCTGCCTCTTGAGGATTAGAAAATATTTTTTCTTTTCCATCAATAAAAATAGTTCCTGAAGTAGCTGGAAAAAGTCCAGTTAAAATATTCATTAAAGTTGATTTGCCTGCACCATTCTCTCCCATTAAAGCATGAACTTCTCCTGAATTAAGAACCAAATCAATACTTTCTAAAACACGATTATTCCCAAAAGATTTTGAAATGTTCTTCATTTCAATTTTCATAGGCAACCCCCTTCTAAATAATAACTCCTGATTGCAAGATTATATTCGAATATGGTGTATCTTCCCCAGTGCGAATAACTGCCTTAACTTTAGTATTCATAGCTTTCAATTCTTCATGACTAATATATTCAATAATTATATTCGATCCTAAAAGATCTAGAACTGCTTGCCACTGTTCTTTGTTTTTTTCCTTAATTTCTTCTGCTAAGAAAATTTTTTCAATAAGTACATGATCTGAATATTCTTTTAAAACTTCTAAAAAACTTGGACTACCTTTTCTTAATGCTAAATCAATTTTATCAACACCTTTTGGAACTGGCAATCCTAAATCTCCGATACAAACCAAATCCATATGACCTAAATCATCAGCTAGTTTTGCTATATTACTATTTAAAATCCCATATTTCTTCATATCCTGAATGCTCCTTTATTTCTTTCAAACTCGGCATGCCTCCTTGCGCTCCAAATCTTTGAACAGAAAGATGTGAAGCAATTGTTGCAAAGGACAATGCAACATTCATCTCTTTTCCTTTTGAGATAGCATAAGCAAAAGCACCATTAAATGTATCTCCTGCTCCTGTAGTATCAACTACTTCTGCTTTTATAGCAGGAATCTTCTGAACTACTGCCCCATCATAATAAATGGAACCTTCAACTCCTAATGTCACAATCATTTTATTAGGATAAATTTTAATAATTTCTTCTAATTTCTTATCTGGAAAAAGCTCTGAACATTCATGCTCATTAGGAGTAATAAAATCACAAAAAGGAATCATCTCTATATCTGTTTCTCTAGCTGGTGCAGGATTGTAAAGCACCTTAACTTTATTTTCTTGGCAAAATTTAGCTATAGATAGATTGGCTTCATGTGGTATTTCATTCTGTAATACAACAATACTTGCATCACTAATCAATTCCCACTCATTTTTCCAATCATTTGTTTTAACTAAATTATTCGCTCCGGGATAATAAATAATCCTATTATCACCTCCATATAAAGTAATTTGTGCAACTCCCGTAAATTGTGGTACCGTTCCCACATGTTCTGTAGAAATATTATTATTTTGCAGATTACTTAGTAAATCTGCTGAAAAAATATCTTCTCCGACGTTTCCAAATATGTAAATATTATCTTCTACACTGGATAATCTACCAATAGCTACAGCTTGATTTGCACCTTTTCCACCTGGAACTATATTAAACGAATCCCCAAAAATCGTTTCACCTCCTTCTGGAATCCTTTTTGTTCTCATAACTAAGTCTATTGAAATACTTCCAACAACAACAATTTTACTCATTACTTTCTCCTTAATGTATTTCTTTCTACGTATCTAACAGGTAGTTTAATTTTAGCTTCATCTATAGAGAACTTATTTGCCATATTATAGATTAGCTTTGCAGCCTGTTCTCCCATTTTATATGATGATTGGTGAATAGTTGATAAAGAAGGGTAAATAAATTGACTAAGTACAATATCATCATAACCAATGATTTGAATATCATCTGGAATTTTTTTCCCAATTGCTAAAATTTCATGAATATAAGCTATTGCATGAATATCAGAAGGTGCTATAATACTATCAATATTTGGATTTCTTTTTAGATTCTCTTTAGCTTCTTTTTGAATTTTTTTAAAGTCAAACGTTTCACTTTCTTCAATACGAATCTCTAAAGATTTATTCCTCAAATAGTTTAAACTTGCTTCAAACCGTTCCGCGATATTCTCGGCTTTATCATCTAAAACTTTAATAATCAGAACTTGTTTAGCACCTGCATTACAGATTGCTTCAGCAGCCAAACGACCACCTGACTGATTATCAGAAAAAACACCGTAACCTGTATCTTTACTAATTCGGTCAACTACAACAACAGGTAATGATAAATCCGGATATTCTTTTGTGAAGTCATGTGTAGTAATAATGCCAGCAGCATTTGTTTTTAACAGTAAATTAACATATTCACTCAAAGATTCTTGGTCTGAAATCGTACCAACCATAATTCTATAACCTTTATCTTTCAAATATGATTCAGCGCCTCGAACCAATCTTGGGAAGAAGGGATTTGAAATATCTGGTAATAAGAGTCCTACCATTTGGTTTTTTTTAGTTTTCAAAGATTGTGCTAATACATTTGGTGTGTAATTTAATTTTTTAATCGCATTTTTTATTTTCTCTCTCGCATCATCTCCAACATAACCTTTTTTTGATATATATCTTGAAACCGTTGATTTTGATACTCCAGCTTCTTCAGCAACCTGTTTTATTGTAGTCATCATTCCTCCTTCTTACGTTGTGGAACCGTTCCCTTATTCTATAGTAAACGTTTTCTTTTGATTTGTCAATACTTTTCTAAAAATATTTTAAATTTATTTCAGAGTACATATATTTTTCCAAATATATTATTACTATTACACAAGAAACACAACAAGACCTCCACTATATCGAGGAGGCCTTGGAGCAGCTCGGTTATTTAGTAAAAGACTAGAAGATTTTCTTTTCCCAGCCATCTTCTGTACGATGGCGGTAGAAAAACTCTGACTTGTCGGGAGCTTCCATCATCTCCATCAAGGGTAACATATCATAGGCCAGATCCAAGTTTGGAATCTGGTCTTTTTGCACCCAAGAAACTTCTCCCTCTTCTGAAGATTGAAGGGTACCAGAGAACTCAGTCGCCTTATAACAAATGACAATATAGCGCCCACCTGTATCTAGTGGCCAATTTTTAATACCGACAAGTTGAGGATTTTGGATAGTCAATCCTGTTTCTTCATAGATTTCACGAATGACTGACTCTGCAAAAGACTCGCCATTTTCTACATGACCTCCTGGAAAGGCATAACCAGACCAGCGATTGTTTTCAGGAGCGCGATACTGCATCACCACGCGCTGGTTTTCTAGGTCTTCAATCAGACAAATATTTGTTAAAATCGTTAATTGGGAACGGGACATGGATTTACTCGCTTTCTAATTTATTAAATTTTCAGACTTGGTACCATATTAGCTTTTACTTTTGAGAATTATTTAGAATAGAACACCATCCGTTTTTCCTTTATAGGCTTTCCAAGTTCAAGGATTTTTTCTTGGCCATCAAAAGTAAAACCCATTTTTTGATAGAAAGCAATGGCGCGCTTATTATCTTTCAATACCCATAAGAAAATTTCAGAAAAATGATCAAGAGCAGTCAAAGCTGCTCTCACTAACTTTTGTGCAATGCCTTTTCCGTAATAGTCTTTTAAAACATATAAAGCAATAATTTCACCAGCTTGAATAGTCTCATCACGAAAATTACCATAACTGATAAAACCAACCACCTTCACGCCATCCATCGCAATCAATGTATTTTCTGGATACTTTTGACTAAAGAATCGGCATCTTTCTAATGTCATTGTCTCCTGAAATTCTGCAGGCAAAAGGTTATCATAAGCCTCTCTCCACGTTTGCCAGTGAACGAGGGATTTATCTTCTATCTCTTCAGGAGTTTCCATTGATTTGATAATAACCGTCATTTGTTTTCTTCTCCTTAATTCAACACCCTAACTTCCTTTGCCACTTTTTGTAGAAATTTTTGTCTTGTTGAACTTGTATTTACTTCACGGCCTAACTCTCCTAAGATTGAAACCCTCTTTGTTTTTATGCCACAGTGATTCAATACAGCATTCTTTAATACCGATATTCCATAACTGTCTGGAATGTTAATAGGACCTGAAAATACTTTGTACCACCAAGTTGGTGCCATAGAAGTTGCATAGATACTAGCTGTTTTTCCTTTTAGTAACTTTTTGAACTGTCTACCTCTCAAGTAGTTCAAAATAAAGCTTCCTCGATTATTTGCAGAGTATGCAATGCCTGGCGTAAAAACACGATCAATCCAGCCCTTCAATAGACTAGGCATACTACTCCACCAAATAGGATAAACAAAAATGAAATGATCTGCCCACTGGATTAATGATTGAGAGCGTAGAATAAACGGATCGTCCTCCATCCTTTGCCGATAACCATAACGTAAAACAGGATCAAACTCTTCCTCATTAAGATTAATCACTTCAAGTTCATGTCTCTTTGAGTCTATACTTTCTACAATCGTTTGAAAAATTGCTTGACAGTAACTTTCTTTATCAGGATGTCCATTAATAACTAAAATATTCATAAAATTCCCCTAATCCAACGCCTTGACTTCCAGCATCATATCACGAATCTGAGCTGCTAGTTCAAAGTCAAGCACTTCGACGGCTTCTTGCATTTGTTTTTCCAGTTTCTTAACAAGTTCTTTGCGTTCTTGTTTGTTGAGACTATTGATATCGACCTCTTTTTCTTCTTCCTTAGCAACTGCCTTGGTCACGGCAATCAGGTCACGGATTTCTTTCTTGATTGTCTGAGGCACAATACCGTGTTCTTCATTATAAGCCATCTGGATTTTGCGACGGCGGGCCGTTTCATCGATAGCACGTTGCATAGACTGGGTCACAGTGTCCGCATACATAATGACATGTCCCTCACTATTACGAGCAGCACGACCAATGGTCTGGATGAGTCCACGCTCGTTACGAAGGAAACCTTCTTTGTCAGCATCGAGAATGGCAACTAAGCTTACCTCAGGAACGTCAATCCCTTCACGGAGGAGGTTGATTCCGACCAAGACATCAAAGACACCCAAACGCAGGTCACGGATAATCTCTGTCCGCTCTAAAGTCTTGATATCCGAGTGCATGTACTTGACCTTGATGCCCATTTCCTTGAAGTAGTCGGTTAAGTCCTCTGCCATTTTCTTGGTCAAAGTGGTGATAAAGGTACGCTCATTTTTCTCAACACGGGCATTGATTTCACCTAAGAGGTCATCAATCTGTCCCATAGTCGGACGAACTTCCACCTCAGGATCCAAGAGTCCCGTTGGACGAATGATTTGCTCAATCACTGTCTCAGTCTGTTCATTTTCATAGTCACCAGGTGTCGCTGAAACGTAAACAATCTGATGGACATGACTCTCAAACTCCTCCCGACGGAGAGGACGATTGTCCAAAGCTGATGGCAAGCGGAAACCATAATTCACCAGCATTTCCTTACGAGAACGGTCTCCATTGTACATGCCTTTGATTTGTCCCATGGTCATGTGGCTCTCATCAATCATGATTAAGAAATCATCTGGGAAGAAATCTAAGAGCGTATAAGGAGGCTCACCCTCACTACGTCCATCCATGTGGCGTGAATAGTTTTCAACCCCGTTGGTGTAGCCCATCTCACGCAGCATTTCGATATCGTACTCTGTCCGTTGTTTCAAGCGCTGGGCTTCAAGCAATTTGCCTTCCTTTTCAAAGACAGCTAGTTGCTCTTCCAACTCTGCTTGAATCTTAGCAATGGCAACTTCCATGTGGTCGTCATTGGTCACAAAGTGAGTAGCTGGGAAAATCGCCAAATGATCCACTTCTCCCAATACCTGACCTGTCAGAGCTTCCACTTCACGAATACGATCAATTTCGTCTCCAAAAAATTCTACTCGAAAGGCATGCTCATCACGGGAAGCTGGGAAAATCTCCACCACATCCCCACGCACACGAAATCTTCCCCGTTGGAAATCAATATCATTACGTTCAAACTGGATGTCAACTAATTCATTCAAGAGTTTATCACGAGAAATTTCAAGACCTGGACGCAGACTCACAACACTGTCAGCGTATTCCTTGGGCGAACCCAAACCATAGATACAAGAGACAGAAGCCACGACGATAACATCGTTACGCTCAAGAAGGGCTGAAGTAGCTGAGTGGCGGAGCTTGTCAATCTCGTCATTGACAGAACTATCCTTCTCAATATAGGTATCACTAGAAGGGACATAGGCCTCAGGTTGGTAATAATCATAGTAAGACACAAAGTACTCAACAGCATTCTCAGGGAAAAATTCCTTAAACTCCCCATAAAGTTGTCCTGCCAGAGTTTTATTGTGGGCAATGACCAGAGTTGGTTTACTGACTTTAGAAATGACCTGACTCATGGTATAGGTCTTCCCTGTTCCGGTCGCCCCCATCAGAATCTGAGCTTTTTCTCCACCCTCGATATTATCAACCAACTGCTCGATAGCTTGGGGTTGATCTCCTGATGGTTGATATTTTGATACTAGTTTAAATTGATTATCTGTAATGCGATTGATCATAAGAATCCTCTCTCGATGTGCTATTCCTATTTTAGCATACTTGTAGCATTTTCACGAAGAAAAGGACGGACCGAAGTCACATCCTTTCATTTTCTTTCTTTAATTGATAAGCGAGATAAAGAATCAGCACAAACAAAATAATACTGGACACGATGGAACCCTCAATACCAAAAGACCCACCAGAAAGCCAGTCTTGATTGCCTTGTGGAGTAAATTTCATGATTGAGGTTCCTGAAGACTGACCACTAACTAATACTCCAAAGAGGTTTCCCTGTGCGAAATTCCAAGCTCCATGAATACCACCTATACCCCATATAGTATCTGTTTTAAGAAGATATAGGGACATGGCAACTCCGAATAAAAAGAGATCAATTGCAGATAAGAAAGTTATGCCTGGATTTCCTAAATGAAGTAAGGTAAAGAGACTACTAGATATGATAATAGCGACTTTAAGATTAGTTCTCTTAGCCAATTGTGGAATCAGCCAAGCACGAGTAACCAATTCTTCTGCCGTTCCTTGTAAAATCCAAAAAGGTATTGTAAATAAAGTAAAAGCTAGCGAATAAGTATCCAAGTGAATGGAGTCAAATTGATACTGCCCCAACACTACTAGTCCAGCCAAAGCAAGTATAAAGAGGGATAGACCAAGACCGTATCCTTTAAATAAGGCACTTAAAAAATTTTCTTTATAGAATCCCAAGGTTCGAATCGGTCTTTTCTCTACTTTTCTAGTCCATCTAAACACAGTTAAGATGATAAAACCAAAGGACAATAATTCAAATATTAAATGGATGTCACTTGTTTTATCAGATAAATTCTGAAATAACATTTGAAGGAAATCTGCAATTCTTTGACCACCCATACCAAGATTGCCAAATAGCCCGATCAATGCTAAAAAACTAAGGCCAAAAAATAGAGAAGATATGAACTCAGATATATAGACGAAAAATAGAGCTAACAAGGGGCTTGTGTAAATGTTTAAACTCATTTTTGAAGTTTGGAAGTCTTTAAATATTCTTTTGTTCTTCATATCTCTGTCCTCTTTTCTTCTATTATATACTATTATTATAGCACTTTGTGGTAGCAGTTCAAGAAAGAAAGAAAAGAAAAACAATGTTACATTTTCTGACACAAAAATATAAAAATTTGCCTTTTTTTACTTTTTCTGATATAATGGAAAAATATTCGGAAAAGGAGACTAAAAATGAAGAAAAAATTTCTAGCATTTTTGCTAATTTTATTCCCAATTTTCTCATTAGGTATTGCAAAAGCAGAGACGATTAAGATTGTGTCTGATACCGCCTATGCACCTTTTGAGTTTAAAGATTCAGATCAAACTTATAAAGGAATTGATGTTGACATTATTAACAAAGTCGCAGAGATTAAAGGATGGAATATTCAGATGTCCTATCCTGGATTTGATGCAGCGGTCAATGCGGTTCAAGCTGGTCAAGCTGACGCTATCATGGCAGGGATGACAAAGACGAAAGAACGTGAAAAAGTCTTCACCATGTCTGATACTTACTATGATACAAAAGTTGTCATTGCAACTACAAAGGCACACAAAATTAGCAAGTACGACCAATTAACTGGCAAAACTGTTGGTGTTAAAAACGGAACAGCCGCTCAACGTTTCCTTGAAACAATCAAAGATAAATACGGCTTCACTATTAAAACATTTGACACTGGTGATTTGATGAACAACAGCTTGAGTGCTGGTGCCATCGATGCCATGATGGATGACAAACCTGTTATAGAGTATGCCATTAACCAAGGGCAAGACCTCCATATTGAAATGGATGGGGAAGCTGTAGGTAGCTTTGCTTTCGGTGTTAAAAAAGGAAGCAAATACGAGCACCTAGTTACTGAATTTAACCAAGCCTTGGCTGAAATGAAAAAAGATGGTAGTCTTGATAAAATCATTAAGAAATGGACTGCTTCATCATCTTCAGCAGTGCCAACTACAACTACTCTAGCAGGATTAAAAGCCATTCCTGTTAAAGCTAAATACATTATTGCCAGCGATTCTTCTTTTGCACCTTTTGTTTTCCAAAACTCAAGTAACCAATTTACTGGTATTGATATGGAATTGATTAAGGCAATCGCTAAAGACCAAGGTTTTGAAATTGAAATCACCAACCCTGGTTTCGATGCTGCTATCAGTGCTGTTCAAGCTGGACAAGCTGATGGTATCATTGCTGGTATGTCTGTCACAGATGCTCGTAAGGCAACTTTTGACTTCTCAGAATCCTACTACACTGCCAATACTATCCTTGGTGTCAAAGAATCAAGCACCATTGCTTCTTATGAAGATTTAAAAGGGAAGACAGTTGGTGTTAAAAACGGAACGGCTTCTCAAACCTTCCTAACAGAAAATCAAAGCAAATACGGCTACAAAATCAAAACCTTCGCTGATGGTTCATCAATGTATGACAGTTTAAATACTGGTGCCATCGATGCGGTTATGGATGATGAGCCTGTTCTCAAATATTCTATCAGCCAAGGACAAAAATTGAAAACTCCAATCGCTGGAACTCCAATCGGTGAAACAGCCTTTGCCGTTAAAAAAGGATCAAATCCAGAACTGATTGAAATGTTCAATAACGGACTTGCAAACCTTAAAGCAAACGGAGAATTCCAAAAGATTCTTGACAAATACCTAGCTAGTGAGTCATCAACTGCTTCAACAAGCACTGTTGACGAAACAACTATCTGGGGCTTGCTTCAAAACAACTACAAACAGCTCCTTAGTGGCCTTGGTATCACTCTTGCTCTAGCTCTTATCTCATTTGCTATTGCCATTGTCATCGGGATTATCTTCGGTATGTTTAGTGTCAGCCCCTACAAATCTCTTCGTGTGATCTCTGAGATTTTCGTTGATGTCATTCGTGGTATCCCATTGATGATTCTTGCAGCCTTCATCTTCTGGGGAATTCCAAATTTCATCGAGTCTATCACAGGACAACAAAGTCCAATTAACGACTTTGTAGCTGGTACCATTGCCCTATCGCTCAATGCGGCTGCTTATATCGCTGAGATCGTTCGTGGTGGTATTCAGGCTGTTCCGGTTGGTCAAATGGAAGCCAGCCGAAGCTTGGGTATCTCTTATGGAAAAACCATGCGTAAGATTATCTTGCCACAAGCAACTAAATTGATGTTGCCAAACTTTGTTAACCAATTCGTTATCGCTCTTAAAGATACAACCATCGTATCTGCTATCGGTTTGGTTGAACTCTTCCAAACTGGCAAGATTATCATCGCCCGTAACTACCAAAGTTTCAAGATGTATGCAATCCTTGCTATCTTCTATCTTGTAATTATCACACTTTTGACTAAACTAGCGAAACGCTTAGAAAAGAGGATTCGTTAATGGCAAAATTAAAAATTGATGTAAATGATTTACACAAAAGCTACGGAAAAAATGAAGTTTTAAAAGGAATTACGACCAAGTTCTATGAAGGAGATGTTGTTTGTATCATTGGTCCTTCAGGTTCTGGTAAGTCAACTTTCCTTCGTAGCCTAAATCTTTTGGAAGAAGTTACTAGCGGTCACATCACTGTGAACGGTTATGACTTAACTGAAAAAACAACCAACGTTGACCACGTCCGTGAAAATATCGGAATGGTGTTCCAACACTTCAATCTCTTCCCACACATGTCTGTATTGGACAACATCACCTTTGCTCCTATTGAGCACAAGTTGATGACTAAGGAAGAAGCTGAAAAATTGGGAATGGAATTGCTTGAAAAGGTTGGACTAGCAGATAAAGCTAATGCTAACCCAGATAGCCTATCAGGTGGTCAAAAACAACGTGTGGCCATCGCTCGTGGACTTGCAATGAATCCAGACATCATGCTCTTTGATGAACCAACTTCTGCCCTTGACCCTGAGATGGTTGGAGACGTACTAAACGTTATGAAGGAATTGGCTGAGCAAGGCATGACCATGATTATCGTAACCCATGAGATGGGATTTGCTCGTCAGGTTGCCAACCGCGTTATCTTTACTGCAGATGGCGAGTTCCTTGAAGACGGAACACCTGATCAAATCTTTGACAACCCACAACACCCACGTCTGAAAGATTTCTTGGATAAGGTCTTAAACGTCTAAACTCAAACTGTAAGGATTTCCTTGCAGTTTTTTTCTATCTCGTATTGGATTTTTTGATTTTTCGGAAAATTATGTTAGAATTAAGTTTATGAAATGAGGTTTCCTCATACCTAGCAAGACTAGGAATAAAAATAGAAATTAGGTAGCTAGATGTCATCTAAGGTTATTGTTACAATTTTCGGTGCGAGTGGAGACCTGGCTAAACGCAAGCTCTACCCTTCCCTATTTAGACTATATAAATCCGGCAATCTTTCCGAGCACTTTGCTGTCATTGGAACTGCCCGTCGTCCTTGGAGTAAGGAATATTTTGAATCTGTTGTAGTCGAATCGATCCTTGATTTGGCAGATAGTACCGAACAGGCTCAAGAATTCGCTAGCCACTTCTACTATCAAAGTCATGATGTCAATGATACGGAACACTACATTGCTTTGCGTCAATTGCAGGCTGAACTAAATGACAAGTACCAAGCTGAACACAACAAGCTCTTCTTCTTGTCTATGGCACCTCAGTTCTTTGGAACTATCGCCAAACACCTCAAGTCTGAAAACATTGTGGATGGTAAAGGTTTTGAACGCTTAATCGTTGAAAAACCATTTGGTACAGATTATGCAACTGCAAGCAAGTTGAATGACGAACTCTTGGCAACATTTAACGAAGAACAAATTTTCCGTATCGACCATTATCTTGGTAAGGAAATGATCCAAAGTATCTTTGCAGTTCGCTTTGCAAACCTGATTTTTGAAAATGTTTGGAACAAGGATTTTATCGACAATGTTCAAATTACCTTTGCAGAGCGCTTGGGTGTAGAAGAACGTGGTGGCTACTATGACCAATCTGGTGCCCTCCGTGATATGGTACAAAACCATACTTTGCAACTTCTTTCTCTTCTTGCCATGGATAAGCCAGCAAGCTTCACAAAAGACGAGATCCGTGCCGAAAAGATTAAGGTCTTTAAAAACCTCTATCATCCAACGGATGAAGAGCTTAAAGAACACTTTATCCGTGGTCAATACCGTTCAGGTAAGATTGATGGCATGAAATATATCTCTTATCGTAGCGAGCCAAATGTGAATCCAGAATCTACAACTGAAACCTTTGCATCTGGTGCCTTCTTTGTGGACAGTGATCGCTTCCGTGGTGTTCCTTTCTTCTTCCGCACTGGTAAACGTCTGACTGAAAAAGGAACTCATGTCAACATCGTCTTTAAACAAATGGACTCTATCTTTGGAGAACCACTTGCTCCAAACATTTTGACCATCTATATCCAACCAACAGAAGGCTTCTCTCTTAGCCTAAATGGGAAGCAAGTAGGAGAAGAATTTAACTTGGCTCCTAACTCACTTGATTACCGTACAGATGCGACTGCAACTGGTGCTTCTCCAGAACCATACGAAAAATTGATTTATGACGTCTTAAATAACAACTCAACAAACTTTAGCCACTGGGATGAAGTTGGTGCGTCATGGAAATTGATTGACCGTATCGAAGAACTCTGGGCTGAAAATGGTGCCCCACTTCATGACTATAAAGCTGGAAGCATGGGACCTCAAGCAAGCTTTGACTTACTTGAAAAATTCGGTGCCAAATGGACTTGGCAACCAGATATCGCCTATCGTCAAGATGGTCGTTTAGAATAAAAAAATTTCCTGCAAGTTTGTATCTTGCAGGATTTTTGCTTCTGATTAGATTAAGCCTTCCAAGAGACCCTTCATAAAGTTTTCTGAGTTAAACTCTCCAATATCATCTATTTTTTCACCAAAACCAATCAATTTTACAGGAATATTGAGTTCTTCACGGATAGCTAGAACCACACCACCTCGAGCTGTTCCGTCAATCTTAGTCAAGACAATTCCTGTCAAAGGAGTGATTTTCGAAAATTCTTTGGCCTGTACCAGGGCATTTTGACCTGTTGATGCATCAAGTGCCAAGAAGGTTTCATGGGGTGCTTCTGGCACAACACGTTTAATGATGCGACCAATCTTTTCCAACTCAGCCATAAGGTTTTCCTTGTTTTGCAAACGACCAGCTGTATCAATCATAAGAATATCGATACCCTCAGCCACGGCACGTTCCATACCATCAAAAACCACACTGGCTGGGTCAGCTTTTTCAGGTCCAGTTACTACTGGAACATCAACACGACGGCCCCATTCAGCTAGCTGTGCTACTGCTCCTGCACGGAAGGTATCTGCCGCAACCAACATGACCTTCTTACCAGCTTGTTTAAAACGGTGGGCTAGTTTCCCGATAGAGGTTGTTTTCCCGACACCATTAACCCCAACAAAGAGCATGACTGTCAAGCCATCTTGGAAATGGATACTTTCATCGTAGTTGCCATCCTTTTCATACAGCTCAACCAATTTCTCAATGATGACGCGACGAAGTACGTCAGGTTTCTTGGCGTTTTCGAGCTTGGCTTCGTAGCGTAGCTCCTCAGTTAAGTTAGAAGCGACTTGGACACCAACGTCACTCATGATCAGCAGTTCTTCCAATTCCTCGAAGAATTCTTCGTCAACAGAGCGAAAGTTAGCAAAGAAGGCGTTCAAGCGAGCACCGAAGCCCGTACGAGTCTTCTTAAGACTGCGATCATATTTTTCCTGAACGGTTTCTTCTGCTTGAGGAGTTTCTGGTTCAAGCACTTCAGAATTATTTTCTTCCACAGCTTCTTCAAGCTCAGGGTTCTCTTCCTCTGCGACTTCTTCTTGTTGAACTTCTACAACTGGCTCTAAATTCTTATTTTCTTCAACTGTATCTTGGATTTCCTCTTCTTGGAGCACAGCTTGTTCAACAATTTCAACTTCTGCTTCTTCTTGAGAAACTTCCTCAGCTTCTGTAAGGGCAGTCTCAGTAGCTTCAGATAAATCAAGATTTTCCAGAGCTTCTTTTACAACTTCTTCGATTTTAGGTTCTTCTTTTTTTCCGAATAGACGGTCAAACAATCCCATATCTTAGTTCTCCTTTAGCACGTATTCTTCGATTGCCCAAGCAACAGCTTCTTCATCATTGGTCATAGGAGTCACAACATTTGCAACCGCCTTGACTTCAGGAACAGCGTTTTGCATGGCAACACCGAGCCCTGCCCACTCAATCATAGAAAGGTCATTGGCCTCATCACCACAAGCCATGACTTGGCTTTGGTCTATTCCCAAATGACTGATTAGTTTTGCCAAACCTGTTGCTTTATGAACATTCTTTGGTGACCACTCTAGCAACATTTCACGTGATTTAAAGATTTCATATTGTTCAAACAATTCTGGAGAAATCTTCTGAATAGCTGCATCCAAGGGTCCTTGAGCAAAAGCAGTCACGCATTTGTTGTAGGTCATTTGACTAGAAAGGTCTTCAAAGTCAACTGGTACAAAAGTTAAAGCTGGATTGAATTTGGCATAAAGACTGTCTTGGTCTGATTGGATTTGATAAACTGTTCCTTCTGAGATGGCATCAAGAGGCAGTGATAATTTCTCTGTTTCTTCATACAAGCGTGCCACATCATCATATGAAAAGACTGTTTTATCAAGGATTTCACCTGTATTTTTCTGAACCAAACCACCATTAAATGTAATCGTATACTCATCTTCCTGGCCGTCAGTCCCTAGCTCATGGAGAAAGAAATCCATAGCTTTTAAGGGACGACCAGTTGTCAATACAACCTTAATACCACGATCACGCGCAACTTTCAAGGTTGCCTTGGTACGATCCGTCAGCCTTTTATCAGTAGTCAGCAAGGTCCCATCCAAGTCCAATGCAATCAATTTTATATCTGCCATTATAAGCCCTCCATATAAGCTATAACCGACTGGTCCTTATGGTGACCAATTACAGTCTCTGCTAATTCTAAAATTTCAGGTCGTGCATTCTCAGGAGCTACAGGATGTCCCACAACCTGCATCATGTGCAAGTCATTAAGATTGTCTCCAAAAGCCATAACCTGATCCATTGTGATACCAAGTTTTTTAGCCAATTCAACAATGGCCACTCCCTTATCGACATAGTCCAGAACAATATCAATAGATTCAAAGCCAGTTGTCATGGCCTTAACACCAGGAACATGTTCATTGACCCAAGCTTCTCCAGCTTCCAGCGTTTCTTCTGTGAAGTTGGTCGTAAATTTGAAAATGTCATCAGTGATATCTTCTAAACTCGCTACTTTTTGGATATTTTCATTATAATGCTGGCTCTCTTTCAAATAGGTCTCATCAACCGTATTCAGAACATAAGAGCCTTTTTTCCCTGTTAAAAGCAATTTATTGATATCGACATAAGGTGACGTTTTCAGTTTTTCAAAAGTTGCCAGATAAAAGTCACGAGACATGGTCGCTTCATACAAGTCCTGACCTTGATATTCGACCAAACTGCCATTTTCCGCGATGAAAATAATGTCATCACGAACATCAGCAAATAATTTTTCTAGAGACAGAAATCCTCGACCCGAAGCTACCGCAAAGTAAATCCCTTTTTCCTTGTAGGAAGCTAAGAGAGACTTGAGGCGGTCCATATCAAAGCGCCCATTCCCATCTAGGAAGGTTCCATCCATATCCGTTGCTACTAGTTTAATTGTCATCCTTCAATACTTTCTAAATCTTTTAACTTAACTGAAACAATCTTTGAAACACCTGATTCTTGCATAGTCACTCCATAGATAGAATCAGCCGCTGCCATGGTTCCCTTACGGTGAGTCACGACAATAAATTGACTGTCTTTATCAAAGCGATTGAGGTAATCCCCAAAACGTTTAACATTAGCTTCATCCAGCGCAGCTTCCACCTCATCCAAGATAACAAACGGGATAGTCTTAACTCGAATGATAGAGAAAAGCAAGGCTAGAGCTGATAAGGCTTTCTCCCCACCACTCATGAGGTTGAGAGACTGGATTTTCTTGCCTGGTGGTTGAACAGAAATCTCAACCCCAGCTGTCAGTAAGTCTCCCTCAGTCAAAATCAAGTCAGCCTGACCTCCGCCAAACATCTGCTTGAAGGTCACTTTAAAGGACTCACGGATGGCCTCAAAGGTTGATTTAAAGCGTTCCTTGACCTCATCATTCATCTCTGTGATAGTTTCAAGAAGCAGATTTTTCGCTGACAAAATATCATCTCGCTGGCTATTTAGGAAATCCAGACGATTGTGGACTTCTTCGTACTGTTCAATAGCATCTAAATTGACAGAACCCAGTGAGCGAATAGTCTTCTCTAAATCCTTAACCTCTTGCTCTGCCAGATTGAGATTTTCCAACTCATGAGACTTTTCTAAAGCTTCTGTATAGCTAATCTGATACTGGTCTGTTAATTGACTTTGTAGATGGCGCAAGCGCTCGCTGACCTTTTCTTTCTTGGCTTCAGCACGTGTTTGCTTGCGAATCCACTCCTCATTCTGCTGGCGAGCCTGATCCAAATGACTAGCAATATCATCCAGTTGCCCTTCAATATCATCCAACTCAAACTGCTTGCGAATCAAACCTTGTTGGAGATTTGTTTTCTGGTTTTTTGCTTCTTCAACCTGTTGACTGAGCAATTCTGTATCAACCTTCTCCAGATTATCAACCTTTTCTTGAAGAAGGCGCTGGATTTCCTCTTGTTCGATATCTAAATTGTCCAATTCCTTGCCTAAACGCTCAATATCAGCCACTTCATAACGTTTTTGCCCTTGCAGTTCTGTCTTAAGCAAGCGTGCTTGCGCCACCTCTTCCTGCAAGTTTTGATAGCGTTCTTGGATGGCGTTTTTGTTGGACTTAATCTCTTCAATCTCAGCTTCCAGATTTTGCTTTTCACTGGCAATGGTAGCAAGGCGCTCTTGGCATTTTTCCTTATCTGCTTGCCAATCTCCCTCAGTAAGACGATCTAATTCCTCTTCTTGAAGTTTCCAAAGAGTTTCCAGTTCTTCAACTTGCTGACTGGTCTGCTGATAAGCAAGCGATAAGCCCTGCTCCTGAATACGAGCCTGCTCTCCTTGAGATTTGATAGCTTCTAATCTTTCAGTTAATACTGCCATCTGGTCTTGCAAGGTCTTCAAAGCCACCTCTTCAGAACGCAAGCTTACTTCTTCTTCAGCAATTTCTTTTTGTAATTGCTCCAGTTCTGGCTTGATAAAAATACTGTTGTTCTGGCGATTGGCTCCACCTGCATAAGAACCACCTGTGCGCAACTCTGTCCCATCCAATGTCACCATACGAACCTGATAACGAACCTGTCGAGCAGCCGCACGCGCATGTTCTACTGTATCAAAGATAGCCGTCGTAGCTAGCAAGTTCTTGAAAATGGCTTCCAGTCTAGTATCGAAAGTAACTAACTCGTCTGCCATGCCCAGAAATCCTGGACTTGCAGCAATATCATCTTGGTTCTGACTAGAAATCGTACGCGCCTTGATCGTTGTCAAAGGAAGGAAGGTTGCGCGACCATATCTGTTTCGTTTGAGAAAATCAATGGCCCTAGTTGCTGCATGTTCATCTTCCACAATAATATGCTGACTACTGGCTCCTAGCGCGATTTCCAGCGCAGTTTGATAATGCACATCAAAGCTCAGATGCTCACTAACAGCACCAATAATCCCACCAAGGCGATCTTTTTCTTGGAGAACACTCTTAACACCTGCATAAAAGTTACTGTGATTTCTAAGGATATTTTCCAAACTCTGAGCTCTGGCCTGCTTGTTTTTGAGATTATCCAGACGGTCAAAGAGTTGACTTTGTTGAGCTTGATAGGAAGCTTTCTGCTCTTCTTGCTTCTTGGCAATAGCTTGATAGTCGGCCAATAATTTCTGAACCTGCTCCTTGGCAGTTTCAAACTCTTCTTTTTGCTGACTAGCCTTCTCTTTAGCTGTAGCCAGCTGTTCTTTCAGTTTTTGTAGCTGATCTGCTTGTTTTTGAGAAAGCTGACGGCTATTTTCCAACTCATTCTCAATACGAGTCAGTTGGTTTGAGACATCCGCTTCTTCTTGTAAAAGAGCTACAAAGCGTTCGCGTAAGAGCTCAATCATTTGATCAGGATCATCTGAAAAAGCTAGCAATTCAGCTTCTAAACGATTGAGTTTTTGATTATTTTGGACTAGATTTTCTTCTAAGAGAGCTATAGAGCTTTCCTTATCAGATTTTTCTTTGCTGAGTGAATTTCTCTTATCCTCCAAAGCAGCCAAACGAGCTTGTGCTTCCTGTTGATTCAGGGCTACTTGCTCAGATTCCAGTTTCGATAGGGCTAATTTTCTCTCTAAATCACTAATTAGACTGGTCAAATCCATCAAACCACCCTGATCTTTGGCCATTTCAGCCTGTAAATCTTGCCGTTGCTTTTTAAGAGTTTGATTTTCTTCTTCTAATTTTTCACGCTTTTGGTAGTAGCTCGTCAAGAGTTCCTGAACCTGTGCCAACTCTTCTTCTGTCAACTCTAGTTCAGCCTTATTTTCCTTGATTTGAGCAACCAGCACGTCTAAATAAATAGCCTTGCGTTGACCTTCCAAATCTAAAAACTTACGGGCATTCTCAGCTTGCTTCTCAAGAGGTTTGATTTGATTATCCAACTCGTAGATAATGTCCTCTAAGCGGTCTAAATTATCCTGAGTTTGTTGCAGTTTACTCTCAGTTTCTTTTCGACGAGTCTTGTATTTCAAAACTCCAGCAGCCTCTTCAAAAATAGCTCGGCGTTCCTCAGGCTTGGAATTAAAAATCTCCTCAACCTTCCCTTGGGAAATAATAGAGAAGGAATCTCGTCCCAAACCTGTATCCAAGAAAAGGTCATGAATATCACGAAGACGAACTTTCTTGCCGTCAATCTTGTATTCGCTATCACCACTACGATAGATATGGCGTTCCACCCTGATTTCTTGACCTGCATCCTTGATAAATCCATCATTATTATCCAGAGTCACAACAACAGAAGCATAATTGAGCGGTTTGCGACTTTCTGTTCCAGCAAAAATGACATCCGGCATCTTGCCCCCACGGAGACTCTTAACACTTGACTCCCCCAAAGCCCAACGCAGACTTTCTGTAATATTCGACTTTCCAGATCCATTGGGTCCAACGACTGCCGTCACACCTCGGTCAAAGACGACCTTGGTCTTGTCAGCAAAAGACTTGAATCCCTGAATTTCGATTTCCTTTAAATACATGAATCCAGCCCTTTCTCAACGGCATTTTTGGCAGCTTCCTGCTCTGCTAATTTCTTAGAACGACCTTGACCTTGACCAATGCTCTTACCTTCAACGAGAACTTCTACATCAAAAACCTTATCGTGGGCAGGACCCGTTTCAGAAATTACCTGATAACGAATAGCCACATCCCCATTGACCTGAAGCAACTCTTGGAGATGGGTTTTGTAGTCTGTAATCATCTCAAACTCGCCTGCTTCAACCTTAGGAATCATGACTTGATAGATAAATTCCTTGACCTTGGCCACATCCTTGTCCAAAAGAAGGGCACCTAGAAAGGCTTCAAAGGCATCACCAAGAATGGTGTCACGATTGCGTCCCCCAGATTTTTCTTCCCCCTTACCTAGCTTGATAAACTGGTCAAACTGGCAATCACGCGCAAAACCAGCCAAACTCTCCTCACGGACAATCATAGCACGGAGTTTGGACAAATCACCCTCAGACTTTTTAGGATATTTTTTATACAGATATTCTGAAATCAATAACTGTAGAACAGCGTCTCCTAAAAATTCCAAGCGCTCATTGTGTGAAATTTTTAAGAGGCGGTGCTCATTGGCATAACTCGTATGAGTAAAGGCAGTCTCCAGTAACTTTTTATCTGCAAATTCGATTGCAAAATGGTTTTTAAGTACAGTTTGTAATTCTTTCATACCAACCTCTTTCTAACTGATAACAGTCCTTTTTATTATATCAAAAAAAGCCCCCTGAGTCACTTTAAAACGGGAGAAAACAAGAGACTAAAGGGAACTTATCGACTACTATTAAAATGGAAAAATATTAGAATAACGGGTAAAAGTTATTTACTTTAAGCTACCAGCCAAGGGAAATCGTTTCAAACTGACAACCTAAGCGTCGCAATTCTTTTTGACGGTCCTCGTAGTAGGGGAGGGAAATGCCCGTGATGGTCACATGGGGCAGGTCTTTAAGGTGCAGGCTAACGGATGAGGTAAAATGATAGACATGAACGAACTCGTATTCTTGGATGAGTTGGGCTAGGACATCTTCAAAGATCAGCTCCGTCTCCAAGTAAGTCACGTTTGGAATAGTGAAGGTTTCCTTGGGATGAGGCAGATAGAGATCAATTGCCAAGGCCTTGGCATAGGTACTGATAAAACGGATGGAGATCTGATCGTCCTCTTCAGAGAACTTTTGCCCCAACAGGATCTTGACCGTCTTACCATTTGAGACGGGTGCTTGTGGCAGGTCAAAAAAATGCTCCAGATAAACAAGCTTTTCTCTAGCTACGACATGGTAGTCACTGCAATAGAGGGTATAGTGCTTTTCCGTCCGCTCAATCAAGTCATCTCTGGTCAAGCCCAAAGGTCCCACCTGAATAGGTTGAAGAGGGAGGGCATACATTCCCAAAGGGTAAATATCCGCATAGCCATCATCAAAACTCATGAGGTGATGGTAATTTGAACTAGCAACCAAGTCCAGAATCAAGCTATTGTCAAAGCTAGCATAAAAGATGGTGTCATAGTCGCCAGCAAGCTCCTGACAAATCTGAGCCAAGTCCTCTGCATCCTGAGGATAGTGAACATGGTCAAAATTCTTAGCATAATGCTCCTGACGAGCATTTTTTACAGGACTGACATAAAGGCTAACAAAGTCCTGATCAAGATAGAATCCTTTGATATGCTGTGCAATCTTGGCCTGCAAGGGCGTTGTAGCAATTATAAGATTTTTCATCTCTTTGATTCTCCTAGGTGGTGATGTTGTAACAAGGTCTCAACGACTTCAAAGTCCAAGGCATCGTCGATATCATAAGAATAGAGTTTGGGCATTTCATAGGCTACTGTCTTATCTGTGTAAAAGGTCTCATCTCGTAGGTAACGATCCTTGCGAGAAATCCAGATACTACCGTTTGGATAGTAATAGACAGGTTCTTTCTGCCGAGCATAGTGCTTGGAAACCTGAGGCGGACGGATAAATGACGACTCCGCTAATTGCAAGTAAAGACTACGACTCTTGTCTGCCATAACACAGGAAATCAGATGGTCGGCGCCAGACTGACAGTATAGTTGATAGGACTCGACGAGGTGCTCCACTTCTCTCAAGGGTGAGGTCACCTGTAGATTCACAAAGACCTGCTCTTCCTCAAAGGGCTGTAAAAAGTCTCGCAAGGTCTCTAAACTAGAGGTTGTTGCCAAAGCCAACTCTTTTGGTCTGTGGACACAATGAATCTCTGGATAGGCTTGATGACAGAGTTCGAGATAGGCTAGTGAGTCTGAGGAGATCCAGATTTCACTAAATAGCTTGGAGGCTAGAGCGACTTCTATAGTATAGAATACCAAGGGTTTGCCTGCAAGCGGTTTGATATTTTTATCCACTAAGCCACGTGAACCCGAACGGATCAAAATGACGGCTATGGGTTTAGATGTTGCTTTCATATAGTCTTCCTAGAAATGAAATAAAGAGGGCAGATAGGGTGGTGATGATGCTATTTAACCAAGTATTGGAGTTGGCGAATAAACCACTGTAATGATAGAGAAACAAGGCTCCTAGACTAAAGACCAGATAGATTTTGGCCAGTTGTAAGCTCGGTCTTTTTAGGAGTAGGATCAAGAGGTACAAACCACCCATCACACCTAGTGTCAGACCCATAAAGCCGTTAATCCATTCGTAGATGGAGTAAATTTCTGCATTCATGAGTAAGAGGCAGAGAAGTCAAGACAGACCTGCTATGACAAAGGACAGGAGGCTTGGTGACCAGCGAATCTTTGACCAAGTGAAATCCAACTTCAAGCAGGTCACAATTGCATTCATACTGGATGAGATAGTGGATTGACCCGCTACAAGAGAGCCAGCAGGATGAAACTGCTAAACAAAGGTGCTAATCAGATAGAGTAAACTGACAATCCCAAAGGACAATAGTCCCTGTAGCCATAAGATTTTTCCAATTTTTCGACGCCCCATTTTGCTGTTAAAATGTTGGACAATATACTGCGAAGAAACGTAGGAAAACAAGCTACTAAAACCTGCTCCTGCAACTAAGATAAAGACCGTCTTCCCATCCAGCGTCTCTGCAAAGTGAGATAGCTGTTGACTGCTATTCATGACTAAAACAGATTGGGTAATTCTTGGTAGAAAAAGGGCCAATATAGCCAGTAGGACCAAGCCCTGAAAGAAGTCCGTCCACAGCACAACCAAAAGACACCACCCCTTGCCAGATAATAGACCGTCAAGAGAAAGAGTAAACCAGACAAGATCAGCTAATTGATAGGGGTAAAGGGCGCTAAGGTTTGAGACAACAAGTAGGTCACCACTGCTATTCGCCCCAACTGGTAAATGATGAAAAGTCCTGAGGTCAGTGAACGAATGCCAGTCGATTGAAACTTGTCCTCTAAAAGATGATAGGCTATCTCATAGTTTCCCTTTTGATAGAGGGGCAGAAAATAGCGATGAGCTAGTGGAATGGCTAGAAAGATGCCAAACTGGGCAAACCAGAGATATGACCTGCCTGTATAGGCATTCTCCACCAGAGTCAGAAAGGAAATGGGGTTGAGCAAGGTTGCAAAGACTGAGAAGGCCAGAACTGTCACAGGAACAGCTTTCTTAACCTGATAATAATCCTCCTCTCTCCCTTTTTTCCGATAAGCAGTCCATGAAATCAAGCAGAAATAGAGCAATAGGATAACTAGAATTCCCTATCTAGTAGTTCACGATAGCTTTGGGCCACTGTCCCTAGTGAATAGTGAGCCGCTAGGGCAATATTTTCTGCATTTGACTGGCGATAGCTCGCCTGCTCCATCTCTTCTATCATTTGAATCAATTGTCCCTTATTCTGGAAGAGACGAATGGCATTTGACTGATTGGCGTAAAAACGATGAGCAATATCAACATCTGATAGCAAGGCTAGTAAACCATGGCTCAAAGCTTCTACACAGGCATTTGAAAATAACTCAGTATAACTAGCAGACAGATAGCATTGGTGTTGATTATAGGGAACATTATCCACCATTCCTTTTAATTGAATTGTTGGTGGGAGGTTATACTGATTCCGAAGTTGCTGTAATCTTTTTTCTGATCCACCATAAAAGGTAATATGAACATTTGAGCCACGTTTATATAATTCCGTAAAAACTTCAATAACCAGATCAATATTCTTTATTTCCTCCATATGCCCCACTAAACAATAGTCTAAAACAGGACCGATTTCTTTAACTTTCCCTTTCTTTTCTGTAAAAATGGGAGCTAAAAATATTGCGTTATAATCTAGCTGACGCAATGATTCTGTTAGCAATTCACTTGCAACTAGATAGTTATTCTTTTTTCTTAGATTTGCGTTAGAAAGATTTAGTTTCACATTTGAATGTATCATTTCATAATATTTTTTTCCAGTATTCTCCATATATCTCCAGAGACTAGGCTTAGGTATAATGTGCTGATCACGGATAATTAAATCTTTATCTTTGATTGTATCAATTAAAAATGTAATAAGCAAATCTTCTTCAGAATAGATAATACCATCTTTTCTAAAAATATATTCTGGATAGAATATAGAAACAGGAGAAGGTTCTATGAATGGGTCTATGAAACGTCCCTCAAGTGCTAAGTCTCCGTTTTTATGAAACCACTGTAACTCTTTTTCCTTAAAACTTTCAAAAAGAAATGGACCACTTGTATAATAGTAACGACCTGATCCATCTCCTAACGTAAGAGAAGAGACAAAACCATCTGCAGTGAGTTCAACCGTATCACCATCTGATAAATTGAGAGTTTCAGGCTTAACCGATAAGGAATCATGCCCTATATCAGAAAAACTATGAGGAACACAAATCAATTCCTTTTCTAAAAATCCAAGTTTTTTTAAATCAGCTTTCCAGTCAGGTCTAACTTGTGGATTTGTCACAAGCTGTAGATAATCCCATCCTAAATACCTTGCTATTTTTGCACGATAAAATTGTGTAGTTTCATAACCATATCTTTGCTTTTGTGTAAAAGCATGAAGCGTAATAATTCTTGACATATTTCTCTCTCCTATTTTCATTTGACAAAAGTGAAAAATCTCCCCTCACAAAAAGGGAGAAAAGATTTTTCATCTCTTAAAATTGAAGTTCTGATAGAGTTACTTTAAAATAATAATTTTCTATCAGTATCATCAAATCTCGATATAAAATAATTTCTTATAAAAATTCCAAATATAGCAGTATAGAATATTTTATTTAGAAGCTATTAAAAATCAAATCATGCTCAATAATCTATTTGAAAATAATTAAATAGACCTTTAAATAGATGCCCTGAATGATTACATAGATAAAATAACATAGAGATTATTCCGATTCTTCTTTTTTCTTAAATAACCCTAATGCCAATCCTGTTACCATAGCTAGTAATCCCATAGTTGATACATTAGTATTTTTTTCTGTACCAGTATTTGGTAGTTTTTCTTCTGATATCTTTGATTCTGGCTGGATACTATTTGAATTTTCTGGCTTAGGCTCTGGTTTAGGTTCTGGCTTAGGCTCTGGCTTAGGTTCTGGTTTAGGTTCTGG
>NZ_VMMJ01000037.1:0-22864 GCF_013277145.1 Streptococcus sp. 3705
CAATGAAAATCAAAGAGCAAACTAGGAAGCTAGCCGCAGGCTGTACTTGAGTACGGCAAGGTAAAGCTAACGTGGTTTGAATTTGATTTTCGAAGAGTATTAGGCGATTTCCAGTAGCTTCTCTAATAAGAAAAAGGCTGGAATTTTATAATCCCAACCTCTTTTCATACTCAATGAAAATCAAAGATCAAACTAGGAAACTAGCCGCAGGCTGTACTTGAATACGGCAAGGCGACGTTGACGTGGTTTGAAGAGATTTTCAAAGAGTACAAAAGAATAGAAAAAAGAAGTTGAGAAAATAAATCCCAACTTCTTTTGTTTCTTAACGTGATACGCGGCGACGAGCTGCTTTTTTTCGGTTTTCTTCGATGAAAGCTGCTTTTTGCTCTTCTGGTTCGATTACTTTCTTTTTAAATGCGTATACTGCACCTGCGACTGCAGCGACAGTTCCTGCGACACCTGTTACAAGACCTTTAGCGAATCCTTTAGCCATGAGTCTTCCTCCTTTATTTTCTTAATCAGCCAGCCTCCTCAAGAGGTCACATTTTTCTGACTGACCTTTTTGTGTTATAATAATAGTAACGAAAAAATGGGAATTTTTCAAGGAAAAAAGATGAAAACAAAAATAATTGTGATTGTTGGACCGACTGCAGTTGGAAAGACAGCTCTAGCCATTGAAATTGCAAAGCGTTTTAATGGTGAAGTGGTTAGCGGTGATAGTCAGCAGGTTTACCGAGGTCTAGATATTGGGACGGCTAAAGCTAGTCTAGAAGAGCAGGCGGCTATTCCCCATCATTTAATCGATGTTAGAGAGGTAACCGAGTCTTACTCGGCTTTTGATTTTGTTTCAGAAGCTAAGACAGCCATTGAAGATATTCAAAATCGGGGTAAGCTAGCCATTATTGCTGGTGGGACTGGACTTTATATCCAGAGCTTGCTAGAAGGTTATCACCTGGGTGGGGAGACTCCCCATGAGGAGATTTTAGCTTATCGAGCTAGTTTGGAGCCTTATACAGATGAGGAACTGGCTCATCTGGTGGAGCAAGCTGGCCTTGAGATTCCCCAGTTTAATCGTCGTCGTGCTATGCGTGCCTTGGAAATTGCCCATTTTGGTCAGGATTTGGAAAATCAAGAGAGTCTATATGAACCGCTGATTATCTGCTTGGATGATGAACGCAGTCAATTATATGAACGTATCAATCGCCGCGTGGATTTGATGTTTGAGGCTGGGCTTTTGGATGAGGCCAAGTGGCTTTTTGACCATTATCCAGATGTGCAGGCTGCTAAAGGAATTGGCTATAAGGAACTTTTTCCATATTTCCGTGGGGAGCAAACTTTGGAGGAAGCTAGTGAGAGTCTCAAACAGGCTACCCGTCGTTTTGCCAAGCGTCAGTTGACCTGGTTCCGTAATCGCATGCAGGTCACCTTTTATCAGATTGGAGAAGCTGGTGTGCAAGACCGCATTTTAAACCAGATAGAGGAGTTTTTAGATGATTGATACGGAAAAAAAAGAGGAGCGAGTCCTGCTCATTGGTGTGGAATTGCAGGGCATGGACAATTTTGACCTCTCTATGGAAGAATTGGCCAGTCTAGCCAAGACAGCTGGTGCAGTCGTTGTAGATAGCTACAGACAAAAACGTGAAAAATATGATTCCAAGACCTTCGTCGGCTCTGGTAAGTTGGAAGAAATAGCCCTCATGGTGGATGCAGAAGAAATCACCACTGTCATCGTCAACAACCGTCTGACTCCACGGCAAAATGTCAATTTAGAAGAAGTTCTGGGTGTTAAGGTTATTGACCGTATGCAGTTGATTTTGGATATCTTTGCCATGCGGGCTCGAAGCCATGAAGGCAAGCTCCAAGTCCACCTAGCCCAACTCAAATACCTCTTGCCTCGTTTGGTTGGTCAGGGGATTATGCTCAGCCGTCAGGCAGGGGGAATTGGTTCCCGTGGACCTGGTGAAAGTCAGCTGGAGCTGAACCGTCGTAGCGTTCGCAATCAAATCACGGATATCGAGCGCCAGCTCAAGGTGGTTGAGAAAAATCGGGCGACTGTCAGAGAAAAACGTCTGGAGTCGAGCACTTTTAAGATTGGTTTGATTGGTTACACCAATGCTGGGAAGTCAACTATAATGAACACCTTGACCAGCAAGACCCAGTATGAGGCTGATGAGCTCTTTGCGACTCTGGATGCGACGACTAAGAGTATTCATCTGGGGGGCAATCTCCAAGTAACTTTGACAGATACCGTGGGCTTTATCCAAGATTTGCCGACAGAGTTGGTATCCAGTTTCAAGTCAACCTTGGAGGAAAGCAAGCATGTAGATCTTCTGGTTCATGTTATCGATGCCAGCAATCCTTACCACGAGGAGCATGAAAAAACGGTCCTTTCCATCATGAAAGACTTGGACATGGAGGATATTCCTCGCCTGACACTTTATAATAAAGCGGATTTGGTGGAGGATTTCACGCCTACCCAAACGCCTTATGCCCTCATTTCTGCCAAGTCTGAGGATAGTCGTGAGAATTTGCAGGCTTTGTTTTTAGAGAAAATCAAGGATATTTTTGAATCTTTTACACTGCGAGTGCCTTTTTCAAAGTCCTACAAGATTCATGATTTAGAAAGTGTTGCAATTCTGGAAGAACGTGATTATCAGGAAGACGGCGAAGTGATTACAGGCTACATTTCCGAGAAAAATAAATGGAGGTTCGAGGAATTTTATGACTGATATTAAAACTTTGGCTTTAAAGTATGGAGGTTATACAAGTCTGGATAAGGTCTATCTGGATCAACTTCTAGCTGGAAAGACAGATCAAGAGCAGTTGGCCATTATTACACCTCCGCCCAGCGTAGTCAATGCTTACTTTGCAGAACTCTATCAGAAAAAGAGTCCTGAGGCTGCGACGGATTATTTTGCAGAAGTCAGTCAGGAACTGAATCTTTACAATACTGAGCCAAGTTTCACCCTAGAAAATAAGCCTTTTATTCGGCTTAATCTATCTGGTAAATCCTTTGGTTTTTGTTATGAGAGTGAGGGTCTTGGTCGAATTTTCTCTGAAAATAAGGAGAAGATCTCGGATGACTTGCTCTTTGAAATTGCGCAAATTTTCCCCCATCAACTAGTCTTTGAAGAGTCTGGTAAGATTTATATGAAGGCTGTCGGGGACGAGGAAGTTGTTAGCATGGAGAGTTTAACAGCTTTGACTGATTTGGAAAGTTTGGCTGATGGTCGCAAGCGTCTTAAAGGTTACAGCCAAGAGGAGTTATTACAAGAAGCTACTGCTTTTTCTGGCAAGCGCTATTTCCGATCGGAAAACCGCACAGCCATGTTATATATTGATTAATTAGAAAGTATCGAATGGATATTCAATTTTTAGGAACGGGGGCTGGTCAGCCCTCTAAAGCCCGCAACGTTTCAAGTCTCGCCCTGAAACTCTTGGATGAGATTAACGAAGTCTGGCTCTTTGACTGTGGAGAAGGTACGCAAAATCGCATCCTGGAAACCACAATTAGACCACGTAAGGTCAGCAAAATTTTTATCACTCATCTGCATGGAGACCACATTTTTGGCTTACCAGGTTTCCTTTCTAGTCGAGCCTTTCAGGCCAATGAAGAGCAGACAGATTTGGAAATCTATGGACCTCAAGGCATCAAATCTTTTGTATTGACTAGTCTACGTGTGTCAGGTTCGCGCCTGCCTTACCGTATTCATTTTCATGAGTTTGCCCAAGATTCTTTAGGAAAAATCTTTGAGACCGAT
This sequence comes from Streptococcus sp. 3705, assembly GCF_013277145.1. GTDB lineage: Bacteria > Bacillota > Bacilli > Lactobacillales > Streptococcaceae > Streptococcus. The sequence goes on from NZ_VMMJ01000037.1 coordinate 3,762, forward strand.
AAATTCACTGTGTACGCGGAAGAATTGGATCATACTATTTTCTGTGTTGGCTATCGTGTCATTCAAAAGGACTTGGAAGGAACGCTGGATGCTGAAAAACTCAAGGCTGCTGGTGTCCCATTTGGCCCACTTTTTGGAAAAATCAAGAATGGTCAGGACGTTGTTCTCGAAGATGGGACTGAAATCAAGGCAGTAGACTATATCTCAGCTCCTCGTCCGGGTAAGATTATTACCATTCTGGGTGACACCCGAAAAACCAATGCCAGTGTACGTCTAGCTATCAATGCCGATGTCCTGGTTCATGAATCCACTTATGGCAAGGGCGATGAAAAAATTGCTCGTAACCATGGCCACTCAACTAATATGCAAGCTGCACAAGTAGCAGTAGAAGCAGGTGCTAAACGCCTCTTGCTCAATCATATCAGTGCTCGCTTCCTCTCAAAAGATATCAGCAAACTCAAAAAAGACGCTGCTAGTGTTTTTGAAAATGTCCATGTGGTCAAAGACTTAGAAGAAGTGGAAATCTAAAAGATTGAGAAAGGATAAGTATGCTTACTATTCTCATTACCGGAGCTAGCGGTGGCTTAGCTCAAGAAATGGTCAAATTCTTGCAAAACGACCAACTCATCTTGCTTGGTCGAAATAAGGAAAAATTAGCCCAACTCTACGGAAACCATCCCCATGCAGAATTGATTGAAATCGATATTACCGATGATTCAGCCTTAGAAACTCTGGTAGCAGACCTCTATCACCGCTATGGCAAGATTGATGTTTTAATAAACAACGCTGGTTACGGGATTTTTGAGGAATTTGACCAGATTTCTGACCAAGATATTCACCAGATGTTCGAGGTTAATACCTTTGCCCTGATGAATCTGTCTCGTCGCCTTGCAGCTCGTATGAAGGAAAGCCGAAAAGGTCATATCATCAATATCGTCAGCATGGCAGGTTTAATCGCTACTGGCAAGTCTAGTCTCTACTCAGCAACCAAGTTTGCGGCTATTGGTTTTTCAAATGCCTTACGCCTCGAACTCATACCCTATGGAGTCTATGTGACGACAGTCAATCCAGGACCAATCCGTACAGGATTTTTTGACCAAGCCGACCCAGATGGGACTTATCTTAAGTCGGTTGATTGCTTCCTGTTGAAACCAGATGCAGTTGCTAAAAAGATTGTCAAGATTATAGGGAAAAACAAACGAGAACTCAATCTTCCTGTTTTGTTGAACCTAGCCCATAAGTTTTATACTCTCTTCCCCAAGCTAGCTGATAAGTTGGCAGGGGAAACTTTTAATTATAAGTAAAAAGAACCAATGTGCAGGTTGTTGCTAGCCTACATATTGGTTCTTATCATTTCTCAACTATCAAACTGGACTTCTTCTAGGAGATAGTCGATAAAGCGTTCGCCCATCTTAGATAGGCTGGTTTTTTCATGCTGGATATAGACCAGCTCAATTGGGTCATCAATATCCAGTGGGATAGAAACGATATTGTCTCCGTTGAGGTTGCTGTTCAAAATCCCCGTCGCAATAGTATAACCATCCAAACCAATCAAGAGATTAAAGAGGGTAGCACGGTCACTAACCACGATGGATTTCTTGTGGTGCTCTTGGGAAAGGATTTCTTCTGAAAAGTAGAAGGAGTTGTGCGTTCCTTGGTCATAACTCAGATAAGGGAAGTTTTCCAAATCAGACAGTTTCACCTTGTCTTTCTTTGCCAGAGGGTTGGTCTTGCTGACAAAGATATGGGGCTGCGCTGTGAAGAGATGGTGAGCCAGTAGGTGATTGTCATCCAGCATCTTAGTTAAAACATCACGGTTGTAGCTGTTTAAAAATAGAACACCGACCTCACTACGGAAGTTCTTGACGTCGTCGATAATTTCCCAAGTACGAGTTTCACGAAGGAAGAGCTCGTATTTCTCCATATCGCTTTTCTTGAGTAGCGATACAAAGGCATTGACCACAAAGGCATAGTGTTGAGATGAAACGCTAAAGAGTTCACGGTGGGCGACAGGATTTTTATAGCGTTCTTCCAGAAGTTGGGTCTGCTCGACAACCTGACGGGCATAAGAGAGAAACTCCATCCCATCACGGGTCAAGGTGATACCCTTAGGATTGCGGATAAAGATCTCAATCCCCATTTCATTTTCTAAATCTCTCACAGCATTGGAAAGACTAGGTTGAGTGATAAAGAGTTGCTTGGCTGCCTCATTCATGGAGCCAGTTTCGACGATTTTGATAATATAGTGTAATTGTTGAATTCTCATGTTTTTATTGTACCACACTTGCGTCAGAATCGCCAAAGAAGATAGGAAAATCAGGAGCATTGTGTGAGTCTCTTCTTGAAAAAAACACAAAATTTTGCTAGAATAAGTCTTATGAAAACATTCTATGATGTGCAGCAATTCCTCAAACGATTTGGTATTATTGTTTATATGGGAAAACGCTTATATGATATTGAACTGATGAAGTTGGAGCTCTCTCGGATTTACGATGCAGGGCTGATGGACAAACTGGATTATCTGGAAGCGGAAGCGGTTCTTCGCAGAGAGCACAAGGTAGAATTGGATTATATTGAGAAAAATGGAGAAATGAACTAATGGTTACTTGGATTTTGTGGGCACTTATACTAGCAATGTTGGCATGGATGGGCTTTAACTATCTTCGTATTCGCCGTGCGGCTAAAATCGTAGACAATGAGGAATTTGAAGCCTTGATTCGTACGGGTCAATTGATTGATTTGCGAGACCCAGCTGAATTCCACAGAAAACATATCCTTGGTGCCCGCAATATTCCTTCAAGTCAGTTGAAGACGAGTCTTGCAGCCCTTCGTAAGGATAAACCTGTCCTTCTCTACGAAAACCAACGTGCGCAACGAGTTACAAATGCAGCTCTTTACTTGAAAAAACAAGGCTTTTCTGAGATTTATATCCTTTCTTATGGCTTGGATTCTTGGAAAGGGAAAGTCAAAGTTGAGAAATAAGAAAACGAGCTTGGATATTTCCGAGCTCATTTTTTAACCACTTTTTCTGAGAAAGTCACGAATACTTGCCAACTCTTCTGAGTTTAGGGGACGATAGTCTCCTGCTTGAAGATTTTCATCCAAGCTCCAAGGCCCAAAATGGGTGCGTTTGAGTGAGGTCACTTTGACACCAACCGAGAGGAACATTTTCTTGACTTGATGAAATTTTCCTTCTGAAATGGTGATAGAGGCTTGACTGAGGGAAGGACTTGCAGATAGAATCTCTAATCTTGCAGGTTTACAGATAGTGCCATCTAAAAAGACAATTCCCTTTTGAAAGGCTTGGATATGGTCAGGTGTCAGAAGTCCATTAACCTCAACCTGATAAGTTTTATCGACATGATATTGGGGATGGAGGAGTTGAAAGCCCAAGGGACCGTTATCGGTCACGAGGAGGAGACCAGTCGTATCTCGGTCCAGTCGACCGACGGCATAGAGTTTGTCAGATTGGATGTCAGGCGGAAGGAGGTCCATGATGGTTTGGAGTTCCTTGTCCTTGTTGGCTGTAACGAAACCAGCAGGCTTATGAAGCATCAGATAGGTGTGCTCATAGCCTTGAATTATTCGGTCCTGAAAAAGGAGTTCTTGTAGTCCTGTATCGATATTCTGAGCTAGGGAGCGGGCTGGGTGACCATCGACTAGAATGTTCCCTTTGAGTAAGGCTTGTTTCATGGCCTTTCGGCTGATTTTTTCTTGGGCTAATAAATTATCTAAACGCATACTGTGCCTATCTTATCATAAGTTGTATGCTTTGAAAAGGCTTGACGTGAAAAGAAAAGCATAGTGAAAACATTTACACTTGCTTGAATTATGTTATTTACTTGAAATTATGGTATAATCGTTCAGTTAGAAAATAAATTTTGAATATTATAGAGGAAATCATGACAAAATTAAGAGAAGATATCCGTAACATTGCGATTATCGCCCACGTTGACCACGGTAAAACAACCCTCGTTGACGAATTATTGAAACAATCAGAAACGCTTGATGCACGTACTGAATTGGCTGAGCGTGCTATGGACTCAAACGATATCGAAAAAGAGCGTGGAATTACCATCCTTGCTAAAAATACAGCCGTTGCCTACAACGGAACTCGTATCAACATCATGGACACACCAGGACACGCGGACTTCGGTGGAGAAGTTGAGCGTATCATGAAAATGGTTGACGGTGTTGTCTTGGTCGTAGATGCCTACGAAGGAACAATGCCACAAACTCGTTTCGTATTGAAAAAAGCTTTGGAACAAGACCTTGTCCCAATCGTGGTTGTCAACAAAATCGATAAACCATCAGCTCGTCCAGCAGAAGTAGTGGATGAAGTCTTGGAACTTTTCATCGAGCTTGGTGCAGATGACGACCAGCTTGATTTCCCAGTGGTGTATGCTTCAGCTATCAACGGAACTTCTTCATTGTCAGATGATCCAGCTGATCAAGAAGCTACGATGGCACCAATCTTTGACACGATTATTGACCACATCCCAGCTCCAGTAGATAACTCAGATGAGCCTTTGCAGTTCCAAGTCTCACTTTTGGACTACAATGACTTCGTTGGACGTATCGGTATCGGTCGTGTCTTCCGTGGTACTGTTAAGGTTGGGGACCAAGTTACCCTTTCTAAACTAGATGGTACAACGAAGAACTTCCGTGTTACAAAACTCTTCGGTTTCTTTGGTTTGGAACGTCGTGAAATCCAAGAAGCTAAAGCAGGTGACTTGATTGCCGTTTCAGGTATGGAAGACATCTTTGTCGGTGAAACTATCACTCCGACAGACGCAGTTGAAGCTCTTCCAATCCTACACATCGATGAGCCAACTCTTCAAATGACTTTCTTGGTCAACAACTCACCATTTGCTGGTAAAGAAGGTAAATGGGTGACTTCTCGTAAGGTGGAAGAACGCTTGCAGGCAGAATTGCAAACAGACGTTTCCCTTCGTGTTGACCCAACTGATTCACCAGACAAATGGACTGTTTCAGGACGTGGAGAATTGCACTTGTCAATCCTTATCGAAACAATGCGTCGTGAGGGATATGAACTTCAAGTATCTCGTCCAGAAGTTATCGTAAAAGAAATCGACGGTGTTAAATGTGAGCCATTTGAACGTGTTCAAATCGATACTCCAGAAGAATACCAAGGGTCTGTTATCCAAAGCCTTTCTGAACGTAAGGGTGAAATGTTGGATATGATTTCAACTGGTAATGGTCAAACTCGTTTGGTTTTCCTTGTTCCAGCGCGTGGTTTGATTGGATACTCAACTGAGTTCTTGTCAATGACTCGTGGTTACGGTATCATGAACCATACCTTTGACCAATACTTGCCATTGATTCCAGGTGAAATTGGTGGTCGTCACCGTGGTGCCCTTGTTTCTATCGACGCTGGTAAGGCTACAACATACTCTATCATGTCTATCGAAGAACGTGGTACGATTTTTGTCAACCCAGGTACTGAAGTTTACGAAGGAATGATCATCGGTGAAAACTCTCGTGAAAATGACTTGACAGTTAACATCACTAAGGCGAAACAAATGACCAACGTTCGTTCAGCTACTAAGGACCAAACAGCTGTTATCAAGACACCTCGTATCTTGACACTTGAAGAGTCTCTTGAGTTCTTGAACGACGATGAGTACATGGAAGTAACGCCTGAGTCTATCCGTTTGCGTAAACAAATCCTTAACAAAGCAGAGCGTGAGAAAGCTAACAAGAAGAAAAAATCAGCTGAATAAGAGCTAGAAAGAGAGAAAGATGGTCTATTTAGTCCTAGGGATTTTACTGCTCCTACTCTATGTATTTGCGACACCAGAAAGCATTAAAGGGACAGTCAATATCGTCGCTATGGTATGTATTTTAGTGGCACTCTTGATTTTGTTGGCTCTATCTTTTCTGAAAATTTTTCAATTACCAACAGAAATGTTCCTAGCAATAGCCATGTTAATCCTAGCTTACTTTAGTGTGAGAGACATCACACTCATGCCAGTCAAAAAAGGTAAAAGAAGATAAAAAGAGAGTTTCAGCTCTCTTTTTTTGGTAGGAATTTTACAATAGTTTGAATTGTTTTTTACTATAACATCATCTCTTTTGCTTGGATAATATGAATGGGAAAAACTTGAATAAAATTCGTTAATGACATCTATTTTTTGGGGAACTGTAAAACTCTATTACTAACAATATTTTAGTAAAATATGTTGATAAATTATATAGAAAGTGATATACTTAAGTTATAAGAAATCGTTTTCAAAATAAGAAAGGATTAAATTTATACTCAATGAAAATCAAAGAGTAAACTAGGAAACTAGCCGCAGGCTGTACTTGAGTACGGCAAGGCGACGTTGACGCGGTTTGAAGAGATTTTTGAAGAGTATTGTTGTCTTGGTGCTCAGGGTGTGATGGATTAAACTAGGAAAATAATTCTAAGAATTTATAAAAGATAAAATCTTTTTCTATAGGGTTATTCTCTTATACAAGGAGTCTACTATGAAGAAACTATTCATATTATTATCAACTTTTTTTCTCAGCTTCTTCCTTGCTTGGATTATTGTCTTACGTGCGCCACAATATTTATATGCAAGCTATGATTCCGTCTCTTTACTTCGTGTCAAAAAAGATACTCAGGAACCGACGCGTGAGATATTTGAACAGGAATTGGAGAATTTTGCAAACTCAGAACAGAGTTTAATAGCTAGAAGAATTGTAGAGCCGAGTAAGGATGGGACGACCAACTTTACTTATGCAACTTATGGTCAGGGAACTTTACCAAAAGAATTCCAAGAAGCTAGCCAAGAAAGTCGTGAACGTAGTGATCCGCTAAATAGTTATCTCCTTTTGTCAGGCTCCTTGACGAAAGAAAAGCTTGCCGATAAATTAGGAGATTTGGGTTATAAAGCAATTGCTGACAGAAAGACACCTCCCTATTCCCTTGCTTTTAGAATGTTACTAATTCCCCTTATTTTAATTAGTTTAGCAATATTTGGCTTATCTTTCTTTGCTTTAGTGATTATCACTCGGATTAAGGAAATGAGAGCAGCAGGTATAAAACTCTTTTCTGGTCAGACTCTCTTATCCATCATGGGGCATTCTTTATCGACTGATATTAAGTGGCTCCTTCTATCAGCCCTCCTTTCCTTCCTAGGTGGGGGAGTCGTTCTTTTTAGTCAAGGTTTGTTTTATCCTATCTTGTTAGCCACCTATGGTTTTGGGATTAGTTTCTATCTGTTGTTTTTATTGGGTATTTCAATTTTACTAATGCTCCTTTATCTAATGAGTTTGAGTTATAAAGCATTAGTTCCTGTTATTAAGGGAAGATTACCCCTTAAACGCTTGATGGCTTTAACCCTATTGTGTCAGTTAGTAGCTGTTTTTACAGTGGGCTACGCTGTTAAGACAGGCTTGACATCTTACCAACGATTGAAAGAACTTGAAATTTCAAAACAAGCATGGCAGGACAGAGCAGACTATTATCAAATTTCTTTTGGCTTAGGTGATAGAGTAAAAGATACAGAAAATCAGAGCAAGTGGTATGCCTTTGCCAAGGAAGCAATCGAAGAAGAACAAGCTCTTTATGTAAAGGATAATCTGTTCCATTTTGCCAATCCTCAAGGAAAAAATGAACAGGGAGAGACACTGGATACCTATAGTCCAGATGCTAATGTTCTCTATGTCAGTCCAAGTTATTTGGACAAGGAAAATGTACCTGTAAATGGTGAGACTAGACAGAAACTAGCTCATCTTCAAAAAGGTGAATTTGGACTCTTATTACCAGAATCTCTTCGTTCACAGGAAGCAGAACTTAAGAAAGCTTTTGAAGAAAGATTGAGTTATTATGGAAAATCTGGTGAGGAGGCAAGCGCTCCTTTAGAGTATGAAATGAGAGCGATTGTTAGCTATCTTCCAACAGGAGAGAAGCGATTTATTTATAATAACGGTGAAAGCCCAGTATCCATTCAGTACTTAACCGATCCGATTTTAGTTGTATTTACTCCAACATCTACAGGTGATAGTTTCATTTCAAAATATGTTTGGTCTATCAATGCTGGAAAACAACTTTTTATCAAAGGATATGAGAGTGGGCTAGAACTCTTGAAGAAAGCTGGAATTTATGAGCAAGTATCCTATCTTAAAGAAGGAAGAAGTGTTTATCTAACTCGTTATAATGAAGTTCAAACTGAAACAGCAACTTTAATCTTAGGAGCTATTGTGGGGATAGCTAGTTCCTTGTTACTCTTTTATTCTGTCAATCTTCTATATTTCGAGCAATTCCGCCGAGATATTTTGATTAAACGAATTTCAGGTTTACGATTTTTTGAAACACATGCTCAGTATATGGTTAGTCAATTTGCCAGTTTTGTATTTGGTGCTAGTCTCTTTATTTTAAGCAGTCGAGACTTGGTGATTGGCTTGCTCACTTTATTAGTCTTTCTAGCTAGTGCAGTTTTGACGCTTTACCGTCAAGCTCAGAAAGAATCTCGTGTTTCTATGACAATTATGAAAGGAAAATAGGATGATTGAACTAAAGAATATATCTAAAAAATTTGGAAGCCGTCAGCTATTTTCAGATACGAATCTTCATTTTGAAGGTGGGAAAATTTATGCCTTAATCGGAACAAGTGGCTGTGGTAAGACAACACTCTTGAATATGATTGGACGATTAGAGCCATATGATAAAGGACAAATCATCTATGATGGCACTTCTCTTAAGGACATCAAGCCTTCTGTTTTCTTTAGAGATTACTTGGGATACTTATTTCAAGATTTTGGCTTAATTGAAAGCCAAACCGTCAAAGAGAATCTCAATCTGGGTTTAGTTGGTAAAAAGTTGAAGGAAAAAGAGAAAATCTCTTTGATGAAACAAGCTCTAAACCGTGTTAACCTCTCTTATTTAGATTTAAAGCAGCCTATCTTTGAATTATCAGGAGGAGAAGCACAACGTGTTGCACTAGCGAAGATAATTTTAAAGGATCCACCTTTGATTCTCGCAGATGAACCAACCGCTTCACTAGACCCCAAAAACTCTGAGGAATTACTTTCTATCCTAGAATCTTTAAAAAATCCGAATCGGACCATTATTATTGCGACCCACAATCCTCTGATTTGGGAACAAGTGGACCAAGTCATTCGAGTTACCGATTTATCACATAGATGATATGGTAAGATTCATACTCAATGAAAATCAAAAAGCAAACTAGGAAGCTAGCCGCAGGCTGTACTTGAGTACGGCAAGGCGAAGCTGACGTGGTTTGAAGAGATTTTCGAAGAGTATCAGTTAGAAGAAAGAGTCACAAACACACTTTGTGGCTTTTTTATTTCCATAAAAATGGTAAAATAGTAGGAGTAGAAATGGAGTTCGAGACATGAAAGTAATAGATCAATTTAAAAATAAGAAAGTCCTTGTTTTAGGTTTGGCCAAGTCTGGTGAATCTGCAGCTCGTTTGTTGGATAAGCTGGGTGCCATTGTGACAGTAAATGACGGGAAACCATTCGAGGACAATCCAGCTGCGCAAAGTTTGCTGGAAGAAGGGATCAAGGTCATCACAGGCGGTCATCCTTTGGAACTCTTGGATGAAGAGTTTGCCCTTATGGTAAAAAATCCAGGTATCCCTTACAGCAATCCCATGATTGAAAAGGCTTTGGCCAAGGGAATTCCAGTCTTGACTGAGGTGGAATTGGCTTATTTGATTTCTGAAGCACCGATTGTTGGTATTACTGGTTCGAATGGTAAAACAACCACAACGACTATGATTGGGGACGTTTTGACTGCTGCTGGGCAACATGGTCTTTTATCAGGAAATATCGGCTATCCAGCCAGTCAAGTGGCCCAAACTGCGTCAGACAAGGACACGCTTGTCATGGAGCTTTCTTCTTTCCAACTCATGGGAGTTCAAGAATTCCATCCTGAGATTGCGGTTATTACCAACCTCATGCCAACTCATATCGATTATCATGGTTCTTTTGAGGAATATGTAGCAGCTAAGTGGAATATCCAGAACAAGATGACAGCAGCTGATTTCCTTGTTTTGAACTTTAACCAAGACTTGGCAAAAGAATTGGCAAGAAAAACACAAGCTACAGTTGTACCATTCTCAACACTTGAAAAGGTTGATGGAGCTTATTTGGAAGATGGTCAGCTCTACTTCCGTGGGGAAGTAGTCATGGCAGCGAATGAAATCGGAGTTCCAGGTAGTCACAATGTGGAAAATGCGCTTGCGACTATTGCTGTAGCCAAGCTTCGTGGTGTTGATAACCAGATCATCAAAGAAACTCTTTCAGCCTTTGGTGGTGTCAAACACCGTCTCCAATTTGTGGATGCAATCAAGGGTGTCAAATTCTATAATGATAGCAAGTCAACCAATATCTTGGCTACTCAAAAAGCCTTGTCAGGATTTGACAACAGCAAGGTCATTTTGATTGCAGGTGGTTTGGACCGTGGTAATGAGTTTGACGAACTGGTGCCAGATATTACTGGACTCAAGAAGATGGTCATCTTGGGTCAGTCTGCAGAACGTGTCAAACGGGCAGCAGACAAGGCTGGTGTGGCATATGTGGATGCGACTGATATTGCAGATGCGACCCGCAAGGCCTATGAGCTTGCGACTCAAGGAGATGTGGTTCTTCTTAGTCCTGCTAATGCCAGCTGGGATATGTATGCTAACTTTGAAGTACGTGGCGACCTCTTTATCGACACAGTAGCGGAGTTAAAAGAATAATATGAAAAAAATTGTCTTTACAGGTGGGGGGACAGTTGGACACGTTACCCTCAATCTTTTGTTAATGCCCAAGTTCATCGAAGATGGCTGGGAAGTCCACTATATCGGGGACAAGCGTGGTATCGAACACCAAGAAATCCTCAAGTCAGGTCTGGATGTTACCTTCCATTCCATTGCTACTGGAAAATTGCGTCGTTATTTCTCTTGGCAAAATATGCTGGATGTCTTCAAAGTTGGTTGGGGAATTATCCAATCTCTCTTTATCATGTTGCGACTTCGTCCACAGGCCCTTTTCTCAAAAGGGGGCTTTGTCTCAGTACCGCCTGTTATCGCTGCGCGTGTGTCAGGAGTGCCAGTCTTTATTCACGAATCTGACCTGTCTATGGGCTTGGCCAATAAAATCGCCTATAAATTTGCGACCAAGATGTATTCAACCTTTGAGCAAGCTTCAAGTTTGTCTAAGGTTGAGCATGTGGGAGCAGTGACCAAGGTTTCAGACCAAAAAACTCTAGAACCCGATGAATTGGTGGATATTCAAACACACTTTAATCCCCAATTGCCAACTGTATTGTTTGTCGGCGGTTCTGCAGGTGCTCGTGTCTTTAACCAATTGGTGACAGACCATAAGAAAGAACTGACAGAGCGCTACAATATTATCAATTTAACTGGAGATTCTAGCCTGAACGAGTTGAGCCAAAATCTTTTTCGTGTTGACTATGTGACCAATCTCTATCAACCCTTGATGGAATTGGCTGATATTGTTGTGACACGTGGTGGTGCTAATACGATTTTTGAGCTCTTGGCCATGGCAAAATTGCATGTTATTGTGCCACTTGGTCGTGAAGCTAGTCGTGGAGACCAGATTGAGAACGCAGCCTACTTTGTAAAAAAAGGCTATGCAGAAGAGCTTCAAGAAAGTGATTTGACTTTGGATAGTTTGGAAGAGAAGCTGTCTCACTTACTAAGCCACAAGGAAGAATACAAAGCTAAGATGAAGGCTTCTAAGGAATTGAAATCTCTAGCAGATTTTTATCAACTGTTGAAAAAAGATTTATCATAAGGAAAGTAAATGTCAAAAGATAAGAAAAATGAGGGCAAAGAAATCCTCGAAGAATTTAAAGAGTTATCAGAATGGCAGAAACGGAACCAAGAATATCTAAAAAAGAAGGCTGAAGAAGAGGCAGCCCTAGCTGAGGAGAAAGAAAAGGAAAGACAAGCTCGAATGGCTTCAAAATCTGAAGATTCAGATGAAACTGAAGACCAAGAGAGTGAATCTAATCCAAAGGATCCAGAATCAGCTAAGGAAGAGTTTGAAGAAAAAGTAGAAGCCCCAGAGGGTGACAAAGAGGAAGAAGAGATAGAAGAATCAGGGGCTAAAGAGGACGAAGAACAGGATAAAAAGCTTGCTAAAAAGGCTGCAAAGGAAAAACTAGCCAAAGCAAAGATTCCTGGCCTCCATATCTTGCGAGCCTTCACGATTTTATTTCCAAGTCTGCTTTTATTGATTGTCTCTGCCTACCTACTCAGTCCTTATGCGACCATGAAGGATATTCGTGTTGAGGGAATGGTGCACACTACGGCTGATGATATTCGACAGGCTTCAGGCATTCAGGATTCGGATTATACGATTAGCCTTCTGCTAGACAGGGCAAAATATGAAGAGCAGATTAAGTCTAACTATTGGGTTGAATCAGCTCAACTTGTCTATCAATTTCCAACCAAGTTCACTATCAAGGTCAAGGAATACGATATTGTGGCCTACTATGTTTCTGGTGAAAATCATTATCCTATTCTTTCCAGCGGTCAGCTTGAGACCAGTGCTGTGAGCTTGGTTAGTCTCCCAGAAACTTATATATCAGTTCTCTTTAATGACAGCGAACAAATCAAGGCTTTTGTCTCAGAACTTGCTCAAATTAGCCCAGAACTCAAGGCTGCTATCCAAAAGGTGGAATTAGCTCCCAGCAAGGTCACTTCCGATTTAATTCGATTGACCATGAATGATTCGGACGAAGTCTTGGTTCCGCTTTCTGAAATGAGTAAGAAACTGCCTTATTACAGCAAGATTAAGCCTCAATTGTCAGAACCGAGTGTGGTCGATATGGAAGCTGGAATTTACAGTTACACAGTGGCGGATAAATTGATTATGGAAGCTGAGGAAAAAGCCAAACAAGAGGCTAAGGAAGCCGAGAAAAAGCAGGAAGAAGAACGTAAACGTTTAGAAGAAGAACAGAAAAAACAAGAGGAAGAGAGCAATCGAAACCAAACGACCCAGCGCTCATCGCGTCGCTAGTCTTACCTTTTCTCCTATAGCTCTTTAGTGACCATATTTTTACTTGACAAGTGCTGGTAGAAATAATAGAATAGTAAAAAACCTTTAAAGCAGTCCAGAGAGGCAGCTAAGGTTAAACGGTGAAAGGGTGGAGACTACCCATTTTTCGTGGAACCTTGCTGTTGGCAGGTTCCTTTTTTCGTGGCTTCTTGTGGCCAGACTCTCTCACTAGCAAAGGTAAAAGGAGAAACCTATGCGAGAACATCGTCCAGTTATTGCTCTTGATTTTCCTAGTTTTGAGGTGGTCAAGGAATTCTTAGCTCTTTTTCCAGCAGAAGAAAGCCTTTATCTTAAGGTAGGGATGGAGCTTTATTACGCAACGGGGCCTGAGATTGTGTCTTACTTGAAAGGCCTGGGGCACAGTGTCTTTTTGGATCTCAAGCTGCATGACATTCCTAATACAGTCAAGTCAGCCATGAAGGTCTTGTCTCAGCTTGGTGTGGATATGACTAATGTTCATGCGGCTGGTGGTGTAGAGATGATGAAGGCGGCGCGTGAAGGTCTTGGAAACCAAGCCAAATTGATCGCTGTAACGCAGCTCACATCAACATCAGAAGCTCAGATGAAGGAGTTCCAAAATATCCAAACTAGCCTGCAAGAGTCTGTGATTCATTATGCTAAGAAGACAGCTGAAGCGGGATTAGATGGTGTTGTCTGCTCGGCTCAGGAAGTGCAAGTCATCAAGCAGGCTACCAATCCAGATTTTATCTGTCTGACACCGGGGATTCGTCCAGCAGGTGCTGCAGTTGGAGACCAAAAACGCGTCATGACACCTGCTGATGCCTATCAAATCGGCAGTGACTATATCGTAGTGGGACGTCCCATTACCCAAGCTGAGGATCCTGTTGTAGCTTATCATGCCATCAAGGATGAATGGACACAGGACTGGAATTAAAGAACTAGATTAGAAAAATAAAAGGAGAAGACCATGACACTTGCTAAAGATATTGCTAGCCACCTCTTAAAAATCCAAGCCGTTTACCTCAAACCAGAGGAGCCTTTCACTTGGGCCTCTGGTATCAAGTCACCCATTTATACGGATAACCGTGTGACATTAGCCTATCCAGAAACTCGTACCCTAATTGAAAATGGCTTTGTAGATGCTATCAAAGAAGCCTTTCCAGAGGTAGAAGTGATTGCAGGAACTGCAACAGCAGGGATTCCACACGGAGCTATTATTGCTGACAAGATGAATCTGCCATTTGCCTATATCCGTAGCAAACCAAAAGACCACGGAGCTGGTAATCAAATTGAAGGCCGTGTAGCTCAAGGTCAAAAAATGGTAGTGGTTGAAGACCTCATTTCAACTGGTGGTTCTGTTCTTGAAGCCGTAGCAGCAGCTAAACGCGAAGGAGCAGATGTACTTGGAGTTGTAGCGATTTTTAGTTACCAATTGCCAAAAGCAGATAAGAACTTTGCAGATGCTGGTGTTAAACTTGTGACGCTTTCTAACTACAGTGAACTCATTCACCTAGCCCAAGAAGAAGGATATATCACACCAGAGGGACTCGATCTTCTAAAACGCTTTAAAGAAGACCAAGAAAATTGGCAAAACGTTTAAAACATAGAAAATCAGGTGGTTGCTAGGATTACCTGATTTTGTTTTTAATACTAGAAAATGAAAAGATTATTTGAATTTCCATAACTTAAGAAAGTTTATCATTTTTAATTATCTCTGTAAAATGATTGAAAGCATGAAATTTCCAAACAAAATATTTGAAAAATTTTGAAAAAAGAGTTAAAATATTTTTGTAATATAAAAAGCAAACGCTTACTTATTAAGGAGGGCATTTTATGTCATACAAAACAAGCAATGCAGAAGGGCATGTAGATTTCATCAATACCTATGATTTGGAGCCCATGGCGCAAAAAGTGATCCCTAAAGCAGCATTTGGCTATATCGCCAGTGGAGCAGAGGATACTTTCACTTTAAGAGAGAATATTCGTGCTTTTAACCACAAGCTCATCGTTCCTCATACACTTTGCAATGTAGAAAATCCAAGTACAGAGATTGAATTTGCAGGCGAAAAATTGTCTTCACCAATCATTATGGCGCCTGTTGCGGCTCATAAATTGGCAAACGAACAAGGTGAAGTGGCGACTGCGCGTGGTGTGCATGAGTTCGGTTCGCTTTATACAACTAGCTCATACTCTACTGTTGACCTTCCAGAGATTTCTGAAGCCCTTCAAGGGACACCACATTGGTTCCAGTTTTACTTTAGTAAGGATGACGGTATCAACCGCCACATCATGGACCGTGTGAAGGCTGAAGGCTATAAAGCGATTGTCTTGACGGCAGATGCTACTGTAGGGGGTAATCGTGAGGTTGATAAGCGTAATGGGTTTGTCTTCCCAGTTGGCATGCCGATTGTTGAAGAATACCTGCCAGAAGGTGCTGGTAAATCAATGGACTTTGTTTACAAATCAGCTAAACAACGCTTGTCTCCACGTGATGTAGAATTTATCGCTGAATACTCTGGTCTTCCTGTGTATGTCAAGGGACCACAATGCCGTGAGGACGTTGAACGTTCGCTTGCTGCAGGAGCTTCTGGTATCTGGGTAACCAACCACGGTGGTCGTCAAATCGACGGTGGACCAGCTGCCTTTGACTCGCTTCAAGAAGTGGCAGAAGCAGTTGATAAACGTGTGCCAATCGTCTTTGACTCTGGTGTTCGTCGTGGTCAACATGTCTTTAAAGCCTTGGCTTCAGGAGCAGACTTGGTAGCTATTGGTCGTCCGGTTATCTATGGTCTGGCTCTCGGCGGTAGTGTTGGTGTGCGTCAAGTCTTTGAACACTTGAATGCAGAATTGAAGACAGTCATGCAATTGTCTGGAACTCAGACCATTGAAGATGTCAAACACTTCAAGCTCCGTCACAATCCATACAACCCAACCTTCCCAGTTGACCCACGTGACTTAAAATTGTATTGATAAAATGCTTGCCTCCACTGAATGTGGAGGTTTTTGGTTATGTATTAGAAGTTTAAATAAGATCAATCTGTATCAAGAAAACTATATAAAGATATTTTTCGGTCAAATATCTTGCTAGGGCTTTCATTTTTTGCTATACTGGTGCAGTAATTAAATAATAAAGACATTTGGGGTGCTTTAGGCTGAGATGATACCCATTGAACCTGATACAGTTAAGACTGGCGAAGGGAAATGTGAACAGTTTTTTCGTATGGTGAAATGAACGATCTAATCTTGTAAGTCAACTCTAATTCTTGATTGTAATTGGAGTTTTTTTGTTTATATAAAACTGGATAGGCTTGTTTAGGTAGCTCTCTGCAAATGCCCTAGATTTTCTTTAACAGGGTCAAGTGAAACTAGGATTTTGCTTGGTATTTTATTGATTACTAAGGAGTAAAGAGAGGAAAAATAAATATGGAAACACAGATTTATGCATTTCAGCCAGGTTTGACTGTTGGAGAATTATTAAAAAGTAGTCAGAAGGATTGGCAGGCTGCTGTCAATCATCGTTTTGTCAAGGAACTTTTTGCAGGGACAATTCAGAATAAGGTCTTAAAAGACTACCTAATTCAAGATTATCACTTCTTTGATGCCTTCTTATCCATGCTGGGTGCCTGCGTAGCCCACGCAGACCAGCTTGAATCCAAGCTTCGTTTTGCCAAGCAACTAGGTTTTCTTGAAGCAGATGAAGACGGTTATTTCCAAAAGGCTTTCAAAGAGTTAAAAGTATCTGAGAATGACTATCTGGAAGTGACCTTGCACCCTGTAACAAAAGCCTTTCAGGATCTTATGTATTCGGCAGTGTCTTCATCAGACTATGCCCATCTTTTGGTCATGCTGGTCATTGCAGAAGGTCTCTATTTAGACTGGGGTTCTAAAGATTTGGCTCTACCTGAAGCCTACATTCATTCGGAATGGATCAATCTCCACAGAGGTCCTTTCTTTGCAGAGTGGGTTCAATTTCTTATTGACGAACTCAATCGTGTCGGGAAAGGTCGAGAAGATTTGACAGAACTTCAGCAACGCTGGAATCAAGCGGTCGCTTTAGAATTGGCCTTTTTTGATATTGGTTATGACGCCTAGAGAAAGTTTAGGATATTTACAAATTTGATGAGGTACATCATTCAATGTAAATGAAAAAAATTTCTTAACAAAAGATAGAGATAAATCGAAATCAGTATATCGTATAAAGTGAAAAGGAAGAATTTCAATATGACAAGTTTAAAATTATTAAAAGAAAAAGCACCATTAGTCATTTGTATCACCAATGATGTAGTAAAAAATTTCACAGCAAATGGATTAGTAGCACTGGGTGCATCACCAGCCATGAGTGAGTTTCCAGCAGATTTAGAGGATTTGTTAAAGTATGCTGGAGGATTATTGATTAACATTGGGACTTTAACGGATGATAATTGGAAGCTGTACCAAGAGGCATTAAAAATAACTGAAAAATATAATGTACCTGCAGTATTAGATCCTGTAGCCTGTGGAGCGGGAGCTTATAGAAAAAAAGTATCAGATGATTTAATAAATAATTACAAACTGGCAGCTATTAGAGGAAATGCAGGAGAGATTGCATCTTTAGTCGGCATAAATGTAGCCTCTAAGGGAGTAGACAGTGCAGGAGTAGATAATATTGATGAAATTGCTTTAGCAGCAAATGCTAAGTTTAATATTCCAATAGTAGTAACTGGGGAGGTTGATGCTATTGCTGTTAATGGTGAGGTAGTGACTATCCATAACGGAAGTGCAATGATGCCGAAAGTTATTGGAACAGGATGTTTATTAGGAGCTGTATTAGCGAGCTTTATAGGACTAGAAAAAGGACAAGAATTGAAATCTTTAGAAACAGCAATGTTAGCATATAATATTGCTGGGGAAATGGCAGAAAAGCGTCCTAATGGACATCTACCAGGAACGTTTAAAGTTGAATTTATTAATGCATTATATGAAGTTACTGATAAAGATATAGAAACATTTAAAAAGGTGAAATAAGATGTTTAATAAAGAACTATTAAAATTATATTTTATTTGTGGAACGACTACTTGCTTAGGTAAGGATTTATATACAGTTGTTGAAGATTCTTTAAAAGGTGGTATAACTTTATTTCAATTTCGAGAAAAAGGTAAAGGTGCTTTAGAAGGTAAAGAAAAACTGGAATTAGCAATAAAACTTAAAAAACTTTGTAAAAAATACAATGTACCGTTTATCGTAAATGATGATATAGAGTTGGCATTAGAAATAGATGCTGATGGGGTTCATGTAGGACAAGATGACCTAGGTGTTGATGAAATTAGAAAATTGATGCCAGATAAAATAATTGGTCTTTCTATAAAAAACGAGAAAGAATTTCAACAGTCAAAAGTTGAATATGTAGATTATGTTGGTGTTGGTCCTGTATTTGATACCCAGTCAAAAGATGATGCTGGTGGCGCTATAGGTTATGAAGGTCTTAAATTGATGAGAAAACTATTGCCACAAATGCCCTTAGTTGCAATTGGTGGGATACAGACGCAACATATTAAAGACATTATGAAGACCAATGTTGACGGTGTTTCAATCATTTCAGCAATATCGTATGCAAAAAATATAGAAAAAACTGTTCGAGAAATGAGTGAACAATAGGTATCTATCCTTGGATTCTAAGTAAGTGGAAGTTTTCCTTTTCTAAAAAGATATGTCCAGATTCAGCTTGAATGGCTAATTCATCAAACAGGTCATTTGTTTTTTGCAAAAGAAAGATCTGCTGTCTTTGTGAGTGCAAGGCTGTATTTCCAGTTCAATTTCTTGAACTAGTATAAAATGTGTGTTATAATAATCACATAATTAAATAATAAAGACATTTGGGGTGCTTTAGGCTGAGATGATACCCATTGAACCTGATACAGTTAAGACTGGCGAAGGGAAATGTGAAACGCTTTTTTCGTATGTCGAAAAGAACGGTCTAATCTTGTAAGCTGAACTCTAATTCTCGTTTGTAATTGGAGTTTTTTTGTTTATTAAAAGAGGATAGTCTGGACGTTAATACTCAATGAAAATCAAAGAGCAAACTAGGAAACTGGCCGCAGGCTGTACTTGAGTACGG
>NZ_VMMJ01000038.1:0-18103 GCF_013277145.1 Streptococcus sp. 3705
TGAAAATCAAAGAGCAAACTAGGAAGCTAGCCGCAGGCTGCTCAAAACACCGTTTTGAGGTTGTGGATAGAACTGACGAAGTCAGTAACATATATACGGCAAGGTGAAGCTGACGTGGTTTGAAGAGATTTTCGAAGAGTATTATTCTGCAGCTTGTTGCCAACGTTTGGCTAGCATATGAGACAGGCTAGAAATGGCTAGGTTAAAGCTGAAGTAGATGAGGGCAATCAGGATATAAAGACTGAAGACCTGCTCTGGTTCGAAATAACGGCCCATGAGAATTTGGCTGGCTCCAAAGAGTTCTTGTAGGGCGATAACAGAGTAGAGAAGACTGGTATCCTTAATCACGGTTACAAACTGAGAAATGATGGCTGGCAGCATTTTACGGATTGCTTGTGGGAGAATGATGTGGTAGAGGATTTGGGCTGAGGTAAATCCTTGCGACATTCCTGCTTCGTACTGTCCCTTGTCTACGGCATTGAGACCACCTCGGATAATCTCAGCTAGGGCTGCTGAGGTAAAGAGAGTAAAGGCAGTGATTCCTGCTGGAGTGGACTTCATCTTGAAAACCAAAAAGATAGTAAAAATCCAGAGGAGGTTGGGAACGTTACGCACAAATTCGATATAAATGCTGGAAATAATGCGCAAGATAGGATTTTTGCCATTTCTCATGACGGCTAGCACTGTACCGATAAGGGTAGAGAGGACGATAGCGATCAGAGAAATATAGAGGGTCAAGCCAAATCCTTTAAAGATAAAGACTAGGTTATCTGGGGTCAAAACTTCTAAAATGGATTCCATAGTAACCTCCTAAAGTGAATAGGCTTTTTTGTTTGCTTGCTCCATCTTGCGACCAAACTGGGCAACAGGGAAGCAGAGAGAAAAGTAGAGAAGGGCAGCGCCTAAAAAGGATGGAATGTAGTTTCCGTTAAGTGCTGACCAAGACTTGGTCACAAACATCAAGTCTACTCCAGAGATGATAGCAACTGTCGAGGTATTCTTGATGAGGTTGACGATTTGATTGGTCAAAGGAGGGAGAATGATACGGAAGGCTTGAGGTAAGATAATCAAGCGCATGGCGCTGATATAGGTAAAACCTTGCGACAAGGCGGCCTCCATCTGACCACTAGGAATAGACTGAATCCCTGAGCGAATCACCTCAGCGATATAGGCGCCATGATAGAGTCCCACGCAGAGAACAGCCGTCCAATAAATCGGAATCATGATGATATGGTCACTGATAAGAGGTAGGCCATAAAAAACGATAACAAACTGCACCAAGAGGGGAGTGTTTTGGTAAAATTCCACAAATATACGAGCTAAGATTCGCAAAATTGGACGTTTGCTGGTTGACATGGCTCCGAAGAAGATGCCTAAAACCATGGCTAGGATAAAGGATCCGATAGCTAGGGCAAGAGTGAAGAGGAATCCATTGAAAAATTGTCCAAAATCCTGAAAATAGGCTGTCCAAGATGATAAATCTGTCATAGGGTATCCTCCTTAATCTGCGGTATGGCTAGATGGTTTGAGCTTGTAACGGTCATAAAGTTTCTGCAAACTACCATCCTTGCTCCATTTAGTAACCAAGTTATCAAGATAATTGTTTAGCTCTGTATTTGATTTCTTGGTAACGATACCGTAGTCAGATGGCTTGAAACTATCATCTAGTAGTACTGTGCGTTTACTGATGTAGCCAGACAGAATCGAGCGGTCAACGGAAAAGGCATCAATACGGTGGGCGTGTAGAGAAGTAATCAATTCTGGGTAGGAACCAAGTTCGACGAATTTAAAGGTTAGACCTTTCTTTTTACCCAGTTCAGTAATCAGGCGTTGGGTGATGGAACCTTGGGCAACTCCGATGGTTTTGCCGTTTAGGTCCTCAATCTTTTTGATTTTGGAAGACTTATTGACCAAAAATCCAGATGCGTCCGTGTAGTAGGGACTGGTAAAGTTGTAGAGTTTTTTGCGTTCGTCTGTGATGGTAAAGGTCGCGATATCCATATCGACCTGTTCATTGTCTAGAAGGGGACCACGGGTTTGTGCGGTAACAGGCACATAGCGAACCTTGACCTTGAGCTCATCAGCTACCATCTTGGCCAAGTCCGTTTCGATACCAGAATAGGTCCCTGTCTTGGGATCCTTGTAACCGAAATTGGGAACGTCTTGTTTGACACCGACAACCAGTTCGCCTCTTTTTTGAATATCTGCGACGCTGGTATCAGCCTGAACGGGTTTTGCAGCAGCAAGGCCGAAAAGGCTAATCAATAATGCGGATAAAAAGAATTTCTTTTTCATAGGCGCCTCCTTATTTGACTTTGTCACTTTCGTGGTTGATGATTTTGCTGAGGAATTGTTGGGCACGAGGTTCGCTTGGATTGTCGAAAAAGTCATCAACATCTGTCGTATCCACCAAAACTTCTCCGTCAGCCATAAAGATGATGCGGTCGGCAACTTCACGGGCAAAGCCCATTTCATGGGTGACGACAATCATATTCATACCATCGTGGACCAATTTTTGCATAACTGCCAGAACATCACCGATGGTTTCAGGGTCAAGGGCAGATGTTGGTTCATCAAAGAGGAGGAGTTCAGGATGCATAGCGAGTCCACGTGCGATGGCAATCCGTTGCTTTTGTCCACCAGAAAGCATGGCTGGATAAGAATCTTTCTTGTCCCACATATTTACAAATTCCAGATATTTTTGGGCTATTTTTTCAGCTTCTTTTTTATCAATTCCTAGAACTTTTATGGGTGCGAGTGTTACGTTTTCTAACACTGTTTTGTGAGGGTAGAGGTTAAAATGCTGGAAAACCATGCCGACTTCCTTGCGAAGAGGTACCAAATCTTTCTGGCTGGCACCAGCAACTTGGTGACCATTTACTAGAAGACTTCCTTTGTCTACAGCCTCCAAACCATTGATGGTGCGGATAAGAGTTGATTTTCCAGAACCAGAAGGGCCTAGGAGGACAACGACTTGCCCTTTTTCAAAACGGAGATTGATGTCGTGGAGTGCATGGTAGTCTCCGTAATATTTTTCGACGTGTTCAAATTCTACTAAAGCCATAAGGAATCTCCTTTGTGTTATATTTTATAACACGATTCTACACCAAAAGAATTGCCTTGTCAAATCATATCTTAAAAATTCACTAAAATTTTATAAAAAAGCAATCTGGATAGAGAAAAAGCCTAAATCATGTTATAATGAAGCAATAGAATTCTTAGAAAGAGTGGATGTCTTTTTGATAACACCTACTTATGAATGGCAGTTTGCCCCGCAGGTTGAAGATGCGGATTTTACAAAGATAGCCAAGAAGGCTGGACTGGGTCCTGAGGTGGCTCGGTTATTATTTGAAAGAGGGATTCAGAACCAAGAAAGTCTGAAGAAGTTTTTAGAACCTTCCTTGGAGAATTTGCATGACCCTTATCTGCTCCATGATATGGACAAGGCAGTGGCTCGTATTCGTCAGGCCATTGAAGAAGGGGAAAATATTCTCATCTATGGAGACTATGATGCGGATGGTATGACTTCGGCTTCGATTGTGAAGGAAAGTTTGGAACAGCTTGGCGCCGAATGCCGTGTTTACTTGCCTAATCGTTTTACCGATGGCTATGGACCTAATGCAAGTGTCTATAAATACTTTATCGAGCAAGAAGGGATTTCCTTGATTGTGACGGTGGATAATGGGGTTGCCGGTCATGAGGCTATTGAATTGGCCCAGTCTATGGGAGTGGATGTCATTGTGACTGACCATCATTCCATGCCTGAAACCTTACCAGATGCCTATGCTATTGTCCATCCTGAACATCCGGATGCGAACTATCCTTTCAAATATTTGGCTGGTTGTGGAGTTGCTTTCAAGCTGGCTTGTGCCCTTTTAGAAGAAGTACAAGTGGAATTGCTTGATTTGGTCGCTATTGGTACCATTGCTGATATGGTTAGTTTGACAGATGAGAACCGTATCTTGGTTCAGTATGGTCTGGAAATGTTGGGACACACTCAGCGTATTGGTCTACAAGAAATGCTAGACATGGCTGGGATTGCTGCCAACGAAGTAACAGAAGAAACGGTTGGTTTCCAGATTGCCCCTCGTTTGAATGCCTTGGGCCGCTTGGATGATCCTAATCCAGCCATTGATTTGTTGACTGGCTTTGATGATGAGGAGGCTCACGAGATTGCCCTTATGATTCATCAGAAAAATGAAGAGCGCAAGGAAATCGTCCAGTCTATCTATGAAGAAGCTAAGACCATGGTGGACCCTGAGAAGAAGGTTCAAGTCTTGGCCAAGGAAGGCTGGAATCCTGGGGTTCTAGGAATCGTGGCTGGTCGTTTGCTGGAAAAACTAGGACAGACAGTCATCGTTCTCAATATAGAAGACGGTCGTGCCAAGGGTAGTGCTCGTAGTGTGGAAGCGGTCGATATTTTTGAGGCTCTGGATCCTCATCGAGACCTCTTCATCGCCTTTGGCGGTCATGCTGGTGCGGCTGGCATGACGCTGGAAGTTGAGAAACTCTCAGATTTATCTCAGGTCTTGGAAGATTATGTCCGTGAAAAAGGCGCAGATGCTGCTGGCAAGAACAAGTTAAATTTAGATGAAGAACTGGATTTGGAGACTTTGAGTCTTGAAACAGTCAAGAACTTTGAACGTTTGGCACCTTTTGGAATGGATAATCAGAAACCTGTCTTTTATATCAAGGATTTTCAGGTCGAAAGTGCTCGTACTATGGGAGCAGGCAATGCCCATCTCAAGCTGAAAATTTCCAAGGGTGAGGCGAGTTTTGAAGTGGTAGCCTTTGGACAAGGCAGATGGGCAACAGAATTTGCTCAAACCAAGAATCTAGAGCTGGCAGTCAAATTGTCTGTCAACCAATGGAATGGCCAAACTGCTCTCCAGTTGATGATGGTGGATGCGCGTGTGGAAGGTGTTCAACTTTTTAACATTCGTGGGAAGAATGCAGCCTTGCCAGAAGGAGTTCCAGTCTTGGATTTTTCTGGAGAACTGCCAAATCTTGCGGATAGTGAAGCTATTGTCGTGAAAACCATACCTGAGGATATTACTCTGTTGAAGACCATTTTTCAGAAACAGAATTTTTCCGCTGTCTATTTCAAAAATGATATTGACAAGGCCTACTATCTGACAGGCTATGGGACTAGAGAGCAGTTTGCCAAATTGTACAAGACTATCTACCAGTTTCCAGAGTTTGATATTCGCTACAAGCTCAAGGATTTGGCTGCTTATCTCAATATCCAACAAATCTTGCTGGTTAAGATGATTCAAGTCTTTAAAGAACTAGGCTTTGTGACGATCAAAGATGGGGTTATGACAGTCAATAAAGAAGCGCCAAAGAGAGAAATCGGAGAAAGTCAGATTTACCAAAATCTCAAACAAACCGTCAAAGACCAAGAAATGATGGCGCTGGGTACCGTGCAAGAAATTTATGACTTTTTAATGGAAAAAGAGTAGATCATAGGAAAGAGTTGGGAAACCAGCTCTTTTTTGAAAACAAATCTTCATTTTGAAAATCATCAAAAAAATGGTATAATGGTAGGAAAAGATTCGGCTAACAGTAATAGTGCTTTTAGAATAAGAGGGTAAGCAACCCTATAATCAAGATAAACTAAGATTTTGGAGGAAAAATGAGTAATATTAGTTTAACAACACTTGGTGGTGTACGTGAAAATGGGAAAAATATGTACATTGCTGAAATTGGAGAGTCCATTTTTGTTTTGAATGCAGGGTTAAAATATCCCGAAAATGAACAATTAGGGGTCGATGTGGTGATTCCAAAGATGGACTACCTTTTTGAAAATAAAGATCGAATTGCTGGGGTATTTTTAACTCACGGACATGCAGATGCTATTGGTGCTCTGCCTTATCTCTTGGCTGAAGCCAAGGTACCTGTATTTGGCTCTGAGTTGACCATTGAGTTGGCAAAACTCTTTGTCAAAGGAAATGACGCAGTCAAGAAATTTAATGATTTTCATGTTATTGATGAAGATACGGAGATTGATTTTGGTGGGACAGTGGTTTCCTTCTTCCCTACGACTTACTCCGTTCCAGAGAGCCTGGGAATTGTCTTGAAGACAGCTGAAGGGAGCATCGTTTATACAGGTGACTTCAAATTTGACCAGACAGCTAGTGAATCCTATGCGACAGACTTCGCTCGTTTGGCAGAAATCGGTCGTGACGGCGTCCTGGCTCTCCTCAGTGATTCGGCCAATGCGGACAGCAATATTCAGGTGGCTAGTGAAAGTGAAGTTAGAGATGAAATTACCCAAACCATTGCTGACTGGGAAGGTCGTATCATCGTTGCAGCTGTTTCCAGTAACCTTTCTCGTATCCAGCAGATTTTTGACGCTGCGGATAAAACAGGTCGACGTATCGTCTTGACAGGATTTGATATTGAAAATATCGTCCGCACAGCGATTCGTCTCAAGAAGTTGTCTTTAGCCAACGAAATTCTCTTGATTAAGCCGAAAGATATGTCTCGCTTTGAAGACCATGAGTTGATTATTCTTGAGACAGGTCGTATGGGTGAACCTATCAATGGACTTCGTAAGATGTCGATTGGTCGCCATCGTTATGTAGAAATCAAGGATGGGGACCTGGTCTATATTGCTACGGCTCCGTCTATTGCTAAAGAAGCCTTCGTTGCGCGTGTGGAAAATATGATTTATCAGGCAGGAGGGGTTGTCAAATTGATTACCCAAAGTTTACATGTATCAGGGCACGGAAATGCGCGTGATTTGCAGTTGATGATCAATCTCTTGCAACCCAAGTATCTCTTCCCAATTCAAGGGGAATACCGTGAGTTGGATGCCCATGCTAAGGCAGCTATGGCAGTTGGGATGTTGCCAGAACGCATTTTCATCCCTAAAAAGGGAACCAGCATGGCTTATGAGAATGGGGACTTTGTCCCAGCTGGCGCAGTTTCAGCAGGCGATGTCTTGATTGACGGAAATGCTATTGGTGATGTTGGAAATGTGGTTCTTCGTGACCGTAAGGTCTTGTCAGAGGACGGTATTTTCATCGTAGCAATCACAGTTAACCGTCGTGAGAAGAAAATTGTGGCCAAGGCTCGTGTGCACACGCGTGGATTCGTTTATCTCAAGAAGAGCCGTGATATTCTCCGTGAAAGTTCAGAATTGATTAATCAGACGGTAGAAGACTATCTTCAAGGAGATGACTTTGACTGGGCAGATCTTAAAGGGAAGGTTCGTGATAATCTGACCAAGTACCTCTTTGATCAAACTAAGCGTCGTCCAGCTATTTTACCAGTAGTCATGGAAGCAAAATAATCGTTGAAATAGTTGAAATAAACAGAGAGAAAGTCGAATTTCGGCTTTTTCTTATCGGAAAATAGAAGGAGAAAATCATGGCAGTAATGAAAATCGAGTATTACTCACAAGTTTTGGATATGGAGTGGGGAGTGAATGTCCTCTATCCTGATGCTAATCGAGTGGAAGAACCAGATTGTAAAGATATTCCCGTCTTGTACCTCTTGCACGGGATGTCTGGCAATCATAATAGTTGGCTCAAGCGAACCAATGTAGAACGCTTGCTTCGAGGAACCAATCTAATCGTTGTCCTGCCCAATACCAGCAACGGTTGGTATACCGATACCCAGTATGGTTTTGACTATTACACAGCTCTAGCAGAGGAATTGCCAGAGGTTTTGAAACGCTTCTTCCCTAACATGACCAGCAAGCGTGAAAAGACCTTTATCGCTGGTCTCTCTATGGGAGGCTACGGCTGTTTCAAATTGGCTCTTGCTACAAATCGTTTTTCTCATGCAGCTAGTTTTTCAGGTGCCCTTAGTTTTCAAGATTTTTCTCCTGAGAGCCAAAATTTGGGGACACCGGCTTATTGGAGAGGTGTTTTTGGGGAGATTAAAGACTGGACAACTAGTCCCTATTCACTTGAAAGTCTGGCTAAAAAATCGGACAAAAAGACCAAGCTGTGGGCTTGGTGTGGTGAGCAGGATTTCTTGTATGAAGCCAATAATCTAGCAGTGAAAAATCTCAAAAAACTGGGATTTGATGTGATCTATAGCCATAGTGCTGGAACTCACGAATGGTACTACTGGGAAAAACAATTGGAACGTTTTTTAGCAACCCTACCAATTGATTTCAAATTAGAAGAGAGATTGAGTTAGTTTGAACTCCAGCATAGGGGTAGTAGAACTAAAATAAAATATGTTTTCACTAGACTTTTCAAACGAAAGTAGTAGAATAGTAATAAGATACTGGAGGAAAGAGAGTAGGAAATGTACCGTTATCAAATTGGCATTCCCACATTAGAATATGATCAGTTTGTCAAAGAACATGAATTAGCTAATGTATTACAAAGTAGTGCTTGGGAAGAAGTTAAGTCTGATTGGCAACATGAGAGGTTTGGTGTCTACAGGGAAGAAAAATTACTGGCTACAGCTAGTATTTTGATTAGAACTCTTCCGCTAGGCTATAAAATGTTTTACGTCCCAAGAGGACCCATATTGGATTATGGGGATACGGAACTCTTGAGTTTTGTCATTCAGTCCATTAAGTCTTATGCTCGTAGTAAGAGAGCTATTTTTGTGACTTTTGATCCAAGTATTTGCCTGTCTCAAAGTTTAATCAATCAGGAAAAGACAGAATTTCCTGAAAATCTGGCTATTATTGATAGTTTGCAACAAATGGGAGTAAGGTGGTCAGGAAAAACAGAGGAAATGGGAGACACCATTCAACCTCGTATTCAGGCGAAAATATACAAGGAAAATTTTGAAGAAGATAAACTTTCTAAGTCAACGAGGCAAGCTATCCGAACAGCACGGAATAAGGGGGTAGAGATTCAATTTGGTGGAACTGAATTATTGGAGTCTTTTTCCTTTTTGATGAAAAAAACCGAGAAGCGGAAAGAGATTCATTTGAGGAATGAAGCCTATTATAAAAAGTTGTTAGATAATTTTAAGGACAAGGCCTATATCACCTTGGCCACCTTGGATGTCTCTAAACGTTCGCAAGAATTAGAAGAACAGTTAGCGAAAAATAGAGCCTTGGAAGAGACCTTTACTGAGTCGACTCGCACTTCAAAAGTAGAAGCGCAGAAGAAGGAAAAAGAACGTTTGTTAGAGGAATTGACTTTCCTGCAGGAATATATGGATGCAGGTCAAGCGAGAGTTCCTTTAGCGGCTACTTTGAGTTTGGAATTTGGTACTACCTCTGTCAATCTATATGCTGGTATGGATGATGATTTTAAACGTTACAATGCACCAATTTTAACTTGGTATGAAACGGCTCGCTATGCCTTTGAGCGAGGTATGTTGTGGCAAAATTTAGGTGGTGTTGAAAACTCTCTCAATGGTGGACTTTATCATTTTAAGGAAAAATTTAATCCAACGATTGAAGAATATTTGGGTGAATTTACAATGCCTACCCATCCTCTCTATCCTCTGTTAAGACTTGCTCTTGATTTCCGTAAAACATTAAGAAAAAAACATAGAAAGTAAGTATATGGCACTAATTACACTCACGAAAGAAGAGTTTCAGGCTTATTCTGGTCAGGTTTCTTCTCGTTCCTTTATGCAGTCGGTCCAGATGGGGGACTTATTAGAAAAAAGAGGGGCTCGAATTGTTTATCTTGCTTTGAAACAAGAAGGAGAAATTCAAGTTGCAGCTCTGGTTTATAGCTTGCCCATGCTAGGTGGTCTGCATATGGAGCTCAATTCGGGGCCGATTTATACCCAACAAGATGCTCTTCCAGTTTTTTATGCGGAGTTAAAAGAATATGCTAAGCAAAATGGTGTATTAGAGTTGCTTGTAAAACCTTATGAAACTTATCAAACTTTTGATAGTGAAGGTAATCCGATAAATGCTGAGAAAAAAAGTATTATTCAAGGTTTAACTGATTTAGGTTATCAATTTGATGGATTGACGACAGGGTATCCAGGTGGAGAACCAGATTGGTTATACTATAAGGATTTGACTGAATTAACTGAAAAGAATTTGCTTAAAAGTTTTAGCAAAAAAGGGAAACCCTTGGTTAAAAAGGCTGAAACCTTTGGCATTCGGTTGAAAAAGTTAAAACGTGAAGAACTATCGATTTTTAAGAATATCACAAAAGAAACCTCTGAACGTAGAGAATATAGTGATAAAACTTTAGAATACTATGAGCATTTTTATGATGCTTTTGGAGAACAAGCGGAGTTTCTCATAGCAAGCTTAAATTTTTCGGACTATATGAGCAAATTGCAAGGTGAACAAAGTAAACTAGAAGAAATCTTGGACAAGTTGCGACTTGATTTGAGTAAAAAGCCTCATTCTGAGAAAAAACAAAATCAACTGAGAGAATATTCTAGTCAATTTGAAACGTTTGAAGTTCGAAAAGCAGAAGCGCGAGACTTGATTGAAAAATATGGGGAAGAAGATATTGTTTTAGCTGGGAGTTTATTTGTTTATATGCCTCAGGAAACGACTTATCTCTTTAGTGGTTCCTACACTGAGTTTAATAAATTCTATGCCCCTGCGCTACTTCAAAAATATATTATGTTGGAAAGTATAAAACGTGGAATACCTAAATACAACTTCCTAGGGATTCAAGGGATTTTTGATGGAAGTGATGGTGTTTTGCGTTTTAAACAGAATTTTAATGGCTATATTGTACGCAAAGCAGGTACTTTCCGGTACCATCCATCGCCTTTAAAATACAAAGCTATCCAGTTACTCAAAAAAATAGTAGGACGTTAAGATGAAAAAGTCAGTATTTAGCTTTCTTTCAGCTTCTTTTAGTAAAATAGACTTTATTTACTAGAAAGGTGGAAGGATATGCGCTGGCTTTTTCGTTTGATAGGGGCTTTCTTTTCTTTTGTTTGGCGTTTGTTTTGGCGTCTGGTTTGGATAGTTGTACTCTTATGTGCTCTTGCTTTTGGATTTCTCTGGTATCTGAACGGGGATTTTCAAGGAGCACTAAAGCAAGTAGAGCGGTCGGTAAAAATTGGTCAACAAAGTATTGACCAATGGGGAAAAACAGGGCAACTGCCTAAGTTAAGTCAGACAGATAGTCACCAGCATTCTGAAGGAAGGTGGCCACAGGCCTCTGCTCGTATTTACTTGGATCCGCAAATGGATTCACGTTTTCAAGAGGCATATTTAGAAGCGATTCAGAACTGGAATCAAACAGGTGCTTTTAACTTTGAACTCGTGACTGAGGCCGGCAAGGCAGATATTATGGCTACGGAGATGAACGATGGAAGCACTCCTGTGGCAGGAGAGGCGGAAAGTCAGACCAATCTCTTAACGGGACAATTCTTGTCTGTAACGGTGCGGTTGAATCATTATTATTTGTCCAATCCAGACTATGGCTATTCCTATGAGCGTATTGTCCATACGGCAGAACATGAGTTGGGGCATGCGATTGGCTTAGACCATACAGATGAGAAGTCTGTCATGCAACCAGCAGGTTCTTTTTATGGTATCCAGGAAGAGGATGTTGAAAGACTTCGAAAATTATATGAGACTAATGAGTAGGGGACTATCTTTCCCTACTTTTTTGCTATAATGGAATTATGAACAACTTGATTAAATCAAAACTAGAGCTTTTGCCGACCAGCCCTGGTTGTTACATTCACAAGGATAAAAACGGCACCATTATCTATGTAGGAAAGGCAAAAAATCTGCGTAACCGCGTGCGGTCCTATTTCCGTGGAAGTCATGATACTAAAACAGAGGCCTTGGTGTCTGAAATTGTGGATTTTGAATTTATTGTTACGGAGTCTAATATTGAGGCACTTCTCCTAGAAATCAACCTGATTAAGGAAAACAAGCCCAAGTACAATATCATGCTCAAGGATGATAAGTCTTATCCTTTCATCAAAATCACCAATGAACGCTATCCTCGTTTGATTATCACTCGTCAGGTCAAAAAAGATGGAGGTCTTTATTTCGGACCTTATCCAGATGTGGGGGCGGCCAATGAAATCAAGCGGTTGCTAGATCGGATTTTCCCTTTTCGTAAGTGTACCAATCCACCGTCTAAGGTCTGTTTTTACTACCATATCGGTCAATGTATGGCCCATACCATCTGTAAGAAGGATGAGGTCTACTTCAAGTCTATGGCTCAGGAGGTTTCTGATTTTCTGAAAGGGCAAGATGACAAAATCATTGATGACCTAAAGGGCAAGATGGCAACGGCAGCCCAGACTATGGAATTTGAACGTGCAGCGGAATATCGTGACCTGATTCAGGCCATTGGAACGCTTCGAACCAAGCAACGGGTTATGGCCAAGGATCTCCAAAATCGCGATGTCTTCGGCTACTATGTGGACAAGGGCTGGATGTGTGTTCAGGTTTTCTTTGTTCGTCAGGGCAAGCTTATTGAGCGCGATGTCAATCTTTTTCCCTACTACAACGATCCGGATGAGGACTTCTTGACTTATGTGGGACAATTTTATCAAGAAAAATCTCACCTGGTTCCCAATGAGGTACTGATTCCGCAGGATGTCGATGAAGAAGCAGTCAAGGCCTTGGTGAATACCAAGATTCTCAAACCCCAGCGTGGAGAGAAAAAGCAGCTGGTCAATCTGGCTATAAAGAATGCTCGAGTTAGTCTGGAGCAGAAGTTCAATCTGCTAGAGAAATCTGTCGAAAAGACCCAAGGGGCTATTGAAAATCTAGGACGCTTGCTTCAAATCCCAACCCCAGTTCGTATCGAATCTTTCGATAACTCCAACATCATGGGGACCAGTCCTGTTTCAGCCATGGTGGTCTTTGTCAACGGCAAACCAAGTAAGAAGGATTATCGTAAGTATAAAATCAAGACTGTCGTTGGGCCAGACGACTATGCCAGTATGAGAGAAGTCATTCGCAGGCGCTATGGTCGAGTTCAGCGCGAGGGTTTAACCCCGCCAGATTTGATTGTCATTGATGGAGGACAAGGTCAAGTCAATATCGCCAAGCAAGTCATCCAAGAAGAGCTGGGTTTGGACATTCCTATTGCAGGTCTGCAAAAGAATGATAAGCACCAAACCCATGAATTGCTCTTTGGAGATCCGCTGGAGGTGGTGGAGTTGTCTCGCAATTCTCAGGAATTTTTCCTCCTCCAACGCATCCAAGATGAGGTGCACCGCTTTGCCATCACCTTCCATCGCCAACTGCGCTCCAAAAATTCTTTTTCATCACAACTGGATGGCATTGACGGTCTGGGACCTAAACGTAAGCAAAATCTCATGAAGCATTTCAAGTCTTTGACCAAAATCAAGGAAGCCAGTGTGGATGAGATTGTCGAAGTTGGAGTACCGAGACTTGTTGCAGAAGCTGTGCAAACCAAGTTGAACCCGCAAGAGGCAGAAGCTTTACCTCAAGTGGCGGAAGAAAGAGTAGATTATCAAACGGAAGGAAACCACAATGAAACATAAAATCGCAATTTTATCAGATATTCATGGCAATGCGACGGCCCTAGAAGCAGTGATTGCAGATGCTAAAAATCAAGGAGTCAGTGAATACTGGCTTCTGGGAGATATTTTTCTTCCTGGTCCAGGCGCAAATGACTTAGTCGCCCTGCTAAAGGACCTTCCTATCACAACCAGTGTTCGAGGCAATTGGGATGATCGTGTCCTTGAGGCCTTGGATGGCGAATATGGTTTGGAACATCCGAAAGAAATCCAGTCAATGCGCATGACCCAGTTTTTGATGGAGCAAATGGATCCTGCAACGATTGTCTGGCTACGAAGCTTGCCTTTGCTGGAAAAGAAAGAAATTGACGGATTGCGCTTTTCTATCTCTCATAATTTGCCAAATAAGAACTATGGTGGTGACTTGCTAGTTGAGAATGATACAGAGAAATTTGACCAACTGCTAGATGAGGAAACGGACGTGGCAGTCTATGGTCATGTTCACAAGCAGTTGCTTCGTTATGGAAGTCAGGGGCAACAAATCATC
The DNA here is from genome assembly GCF_013277145.1 of Streptococcus sp. 3705. Classification (GTDB taxonomy): domain Bacteria; phylum Bacillota; class Bacilli; order Lactobacillales; family Streptococcaceae; genus Streptococcus. The sequence continues at coordinate 13,913 of NZ_VMMJ01000038.1, forward strand.
AATCCAGGTTCTATTGGTATGCCCTATTTTGATTGGGAGGCGTTAAAAAATCACCGTGCCCAGTATGCTATAATAGAAGTTGAAGATGGGGAATTGGTAAATATCCTATTTCGTAAAGTCGCTTATGATTATGAGGCGGAGTTGGAATTGGCCAAGTCCAAGGGTCTTCCCTTTATCGAAATGTATGAAGAGCTACGAAGAGAAGACAACTATCAGGGGCACAATCTGGAACTCTTAGCTAGCTTAATAGAAAAGCATGGGTATGTAGAAGATGTGAAGAATTTTTTTGATTTTTTGTAAAAGTTTCCTAAAATAACCAATGCAAACTAAAAACGATTGGCTCGTCCAATCGTTTTTAATATATCTTATACTCAATGAAAATCAAAGAGCAAACTAGGAAGCTAGACGTAGGTTGCTCAAAGCACAGCTTTGAGGTTGCAGATAAAGCTGACGTGGTTTGAAGAGATTTTCGAAGAGTATTATTGTAACTGAGATTTATCTGGGAGATAAGAGCCACCTAGATAGGTATTGCTGAGTTTTTCAAGTGTTCCATCTTGGTAGAGTTCTTTGAGTGCTTTATCAAATTGCTCTTTAAACTCTTTTTGGTCGCTTGAGAAAACGATATAGTTGCTGGGGCTATCGGCAGAAGGCAAGTCAACCACAGAAAGGTCTAAGCCACGGTCCTTGATAATCTTTTGAACAGATACTTTGTCAAAAACTAGGAAATCAAACTCTCCGTTAGCAAGGTCTAGGATTCGTTTGCCGATATCTTCACCAGAAAAATCGATAGTAGCAGGATTATCAGTGTGTTTTTGATTCCAGTTATTGATGAATTGAGCGTTTGAAGTTCCGATATCTTCTTGCGTTGTTTTACCAGCAATTTGGTCAAGTGAAGTCAAAGGATTTTTCTTGTTGCTGACAAGGACGAGGGGATTGTTTGAAATTGGAAGTGAGTAGAGGTATTTTTCAGCACGCTCTTTTGTGTAACTCAAGTTATTTGCCGCAGCCTGATAGTGACCAGAATCAAGTCCTGGGAAGATACTCTCCCAGGCGGTTCTTTGAAATTGAATCTCGTAGTCGCTGAGTTTTTCATCTACTGCTTTTAGAACTTCAATATCGAAGCCTGTCAGATTGCCTTTATCTTCGTAGTCAAATGGTGGCACATCGCCAGCTGTAGCAACGACGATTGTCTTCTGAGAGCTGGTTTCTTTAGGTGTAGCTTGATTTCCACAGGCAACCAAAAAGGGGATGATGGCTAGTAATAGGCTGAATTTTTTCATAATATCTCCATTCAAATGTAAAGTACTTGCTAGTTTATCAGAAACTTTCTTGATGAACCAATATATATTTTTTATGGCTGTAATAAAAAATCTTAATCATGAAAAATCCCTGCAAGCTCTTTCAAATTATGGTAGAATGGAAGCAGTAGAATTAGAAAAGGAAATCGATTATGAAATTTCTTGAATTAAATAAAAAACGTCATGCGACTAAGCATTTCACTGATAAGCCAGTTGATCCAAAAGATGTGCGTACGGCTATCGAAATTGCAACCTTGGCACCAAGTGCCCACAACAGCCAGCCTTGGAAATTTGTGGTGGTACGTGAGAAAAATGCTGAACTGGCAAAATTGGCTTACGGTTCAAACTTTGAACAGGTATCATCAGCTCCTGTAACTATTGCCTTATTTACAGACACAGATTTGGCTAAACGTGCTCGTAAGATTGCCCGTGTCGGCGGTGCTAATAACTTTTCTGAAGAGCAACTTCAATACTTTATGAAAAATTTACCTGCGGAATTTGCCCGTTACAATGAACAACAGGTCAGCGACTACCTAGCCCTCAATGCAGGTCTGGTTGCTATGAACTTGGTTTTGGCTCTTACAGATCAGGGAATCGGATCAAATCTGATTCTTGGTTTTGACAAATCAAAAGTCAACGAAGTTTTGGATATCGAAGACCGCTTCCGCCCGGAACTCTTGGTTACAGTGGGTTACACGGACGACAAATTGGAACCAAGCTACCGCTTGCCAGTAGATGAAATCATTGAGAAAAGATAGAAAGAAGAAAAAAATGACAGTAATTGATTTTACAGCAGAAGTAGAAAAACGCAAAGAAGACCTCTTGGCTGACTTGTTTAGCCTTTTGGAAATCAACTCAGAACGTGATGACAGCAAGGTTGATGCTGAACATCCATTTGGGCCTGGTCCAGTAAAAGCCTTGGAGAAATTCCTTGAAATCGCAGACCGTGATGGCTATCCAACTAAGAATGTTGATAACTATGCAGGGCATTTCGAGTTTGGTGATGGAGAAGAAGTTCTCGGAATCTTTGCCCACATGGACGTGGTGCCAGCTGGTAGCGGTTGGGACACAGACCCTTACACACCAACTATCAAAGATGGTCGCCTATATGCGCGTGGGGCTTCGGACGACAAGGGACCTACAACAGCTTGTTACTATGGTTTGAAAATCATCAAAGAATTGGGTCTTCCAACTTCTAAGAAAGTTCGTTTCATCGTTGGAACAGACGAAGAATCAGGTTGGGCAGACATGGACTACTACTTCGAGCATGTAGGACTTGCAAAACCAGACTTCGGTTTCTCTCCAGACGCTGAATTCCCTATCATCAATGGTGAAAAAGGAAATATCACGGAATACCTTCACTTTGCAGGTGAAAATGCAGGTGGTGCCCGTCTTCACAGCTTCACAGGTGGTTTGCGTGAAAATATGGTACCTGAATCAGCAACAGCAGTCGTTTCAGGTGACTTGGCTGACTTGCAAGCTAAACTAGATGCCTTTGTTGCAGAACACAAACTTAGAGGAGAACTCCAAGAAGAAGCCGGCCAATACAAGGTGACGATCATTGGTAAATCAGCCCACGGTGCTATGCCTGCTTCAGGTGTCAATGGTGCGACTTACCTAGCCCTCTTCCTTAGCCAGTTTGACTTTGCTGGTCCAGCCAAAGACTACCTTGACATCGCTGGTAAAATTCTCTTGAACGACCATGAGGGTGAAAGTCTCAAGATTGCTCATGTGGATGAAAAGATGGGTGCCCTTTCTATGAATGCAGGCGTCTTCCGCTTTGATGAAACGAGCGCTGATAATACCATTGCCCTTAATATCCGCTATCCAAAAGGAACAAGTCCAGAACAAATCAAGTCAATCCTTGAAAACTTGCCAGTTGCTTCTGTTAGCCTTTCTGAGCACGGTCACACCCCTCACTATGTGCCAATGGAAGATCCACTTGTTCAAACCTTGTTGAGTGTCTATGAAAAACAAACTGGTCTTAAAGGTCACGAGCAAGTCATCGGTGGTGGTACCTTTGGTCGTTTGCTTGAGCGTGGTGTTGCCTACGGTGCTATGTTCCCAGACTCAATTGACACCATGCACCAAGCTAATGAATTTATCGCCTTGGATGATCTCTTCCGAGCAGCAGCAATTTATGCCGAAGCTATTTACGAATTGATCAAATAAAACGATAGAAGTCTGAGATCTTATGCTTAGACTTCTTTTTGGAGGGAAAGTAGATGTCTCAAATCGAAAGAATCAAACAGGCTATCATGTCAGATCCGCAGAATGCCAGCTATACAGAGCGTGGCATTGAGCCTCTCTTTGCAGCGCCAAAGACTGCTCGCATCAATATCATCGGTCAGGCACCTGGACTTAAAACCCAAGAAGCAGGCCTTTACTGGAAAGATAAGAGTGGTGACCGTCTGAGAGACTGGCTAGGTGTGGATGAAGATACTTTTTACAATTCAGGATATTTTGCTGTTTTGCCTATGGATTTCTACTTTCCAGGACATGGCAAGTCAGGTGATCTGCCACCGAGAACTGGTTTTGCTGAAAAATGGCATCCACAGCTCTTGCAAGAATTACCAGATATTCAGTTGACCCTCTTGATTGGCCAGTATGCCCAAGCCTACTATTTGCAGGAGAAAGTCAGTGGCAAGGTGACGGAGAGGGTGAAACATTACCAGAACTACTTGCCAGAGTATTTTCCTTTAGTTCACCCCTCACCGCGAAATCAAATCTGGATGGCCAAAAATCCATGGTTTGAGACAGAAGTGGTGCCAGATTTGAAAAAAAGAATTAAAACCATTTTATAGTCAATGAAAATCAAAGAGCAAACTAGGAAGCTAGCCGCAGGCTGCTCAAAGTACAGCTTTGAGGTTGCAGATAAAACTGACGAAGTCAG